>CAUVSV010000005.1:0-87345 GCA_963554735.1 Streptococcus oralis | reverse complement strand
TAAAAAATAAGGATACAGTACTGAAAGCTCCTATTATCTGGCTTTTCTCTCTGTAACCTTATTGTATCTCAAGTTCCTTCTCTCAATTTCTCAATCGTGACCAAGAAAGATGGATTGTTAATCTGATTGATGGTCTTGTAGAGGGCAACAGTGAAGTCCCGCTGAGGCAGGTAACTAAGATTAGCTGAGCATTGTTCAAGCAAGCTTCTGCCAAACCGCTGGCAGTTTACTACTTCATTTAAAACAAAGAGTCTGAGACAAAAAGATTTCGATTTTAGGAATTCCTTATTATAAATTTTTAAAATCGATAGATTAGAGCAAAAAAGCGAACAAGACAGAATTCTGAGTGTCAGATAACTCGTTTTGTTCGCTTTTTATATTGAAGATTAGACTTTTGTCCCAGACTCTTTTTTATTACAACAGAAAAGGGGAATGTAAATCATCTACAACCCCCTTTCATTTTATGAGTTAGGATCATCTAAACTACGGCCGTGTAAACCTTTTTCACGTTGTACTTGGCGTAATTTTTCTGGTGTGACGTCATTTCCTTCCTCATCCACAATTTTAATTCCTTCAATGTGGTGACGAACAGAACGACGATAGCCTTCGATGTACTCCTCACGAAGTTTAGCTTGTTCCACTTTTTCAGCAGAAGTTAAACCTTCTGTTTTTTTCTTTTTAGCAAGCTCGTTAATACGAGCGATTTTTTTCGGATCCATTTCTTCTCCTTTGTGATAAGATACAGTCCGTTCGACTGAGTTTATTTAGTATTGATTTGGTTAAAACGAGCGAGTTTAGCTGCTTTCTTGGTTAGTTGCGATAAGATTGCCAAGCGATTTTGTCGGACAGCCTGGTCTTCAGCCATTACCATGGTATTTTCAAAGAAAGCATCAATTACTGGGCTAAGCGCAAAGAGTTGTTCTAATTGCTGACTTGCAGTTCCTGACAAAACAAGTGATTCTACGGCTTCTGCCAAGGCTTTCTCTTCTTCATTCTCAAAGAGAGCATGATCAACAGTATCAGTTCCTTCGGCTTTTTCAGCCAAGTTAAAGGCGCGAGAGAGGGATTCGACAGATGGTTTGAAGCCTTCTTTCTTGCTTGCTTCTACAAGAGCACTTGCTGCTTCCAACATATCTGCCACAACGAAGTTCGAACTTGCAAGGACTGCTTCCTTAATGTCTTTTGGAGTAGAACCCATCATCTTATCAACACGAGCCTTGATAAAGTCCATAACTTCTGCTTTATTTTCATAAGTTAAGCTGTCGAATTTCAACGTATAAAGACTATCAATCAGCTCATCCATAGCAATGTGCCAACCAAAGGCATCCAAGATACGAACAACACCTTGCGTCGCACGACGAAGAGCGTAAGGGTCATTAGAACCTGATGGAATCAAGGCAACTGAGAAGAAACTCAAAATCGTATCCAATTTGTCTGCTATGGCTAGAATGGCTCCCACCTTGCTCTCTGGAAGAGCTCCGTCAGCTGATGTCGGCATGTAGTGTTCACGAATGGCTGCTGCGACTGCTGGAGTTTCCCCAGCAAGAAGGGCATATTTTTCACCCATAATCCCTTGGAGTTCATCAAACTCACCAACCATCCCCGTCAACAAGTCAAACTTGTAAATAGCTGCTGCACGAGCAAGGTCAAGAGTTTCATCCATTGATAAACCAGCTTTTTCTGCCAAGAGAGTGGCTATCTGACCAGTACGAATCATGTGTTCACGAAGAGAACCAATCTTTTCGTGGAAGGTCACATGGTTCAATTTTTCAACAAGGTCTGAGATGACCAATTTTTGGTCTTCACGCCAGAAGAATTCTCCGTCTTCCAAGCGGGCAACCAAGACTTTTTCATTGCCCTTGATGACATTTCCCAAATGCTCTGCATTTCCGTTACGGACTGAAATGAAGTTTGGCAAGAGTTTACCGTCTTGATCACGAACAACAAAGTAGCGTTGGTGCTCTTTCATTGAAGTCACCAAGACTTCTTCTGGAACTTCAAGGTATTTGGCGTCAAAACTTCCCATGAAGGCAGTTGGGTATTCAACCAAGTTCAAGACTTCATTCAGCAAGTCAGCATCAATTTCAATACGTACACCATGTTCAGCTTCGATTGATTTGATTTGGTCAACAATCATTTGCTCACGTTCACGAGGATCCGCGATTACAAACTGCTTACGAAGATCTTCTTCATAGCTCAATGCTGACTGAATCTTGGTTTCTTGTCCCAAGAAACGATGACCGCGGCTTACACGACCGCCCTTGATATCAAGGAAATCCAAGTCAAACTCTTGCTCGTCCAAGAGAACTGTCAAAGTGTGTACAGGGCGGATGTATTCAAAGGTGTTGTTAGCCCAGTGCATGCTGACAGGGAAAGTCAGTGACTTCAAGACGTCTACTACACCTGGAACAATGGCTTCAACTGCTTGACCCACTTCTTCCTTGGTAACATAGACATATTCTTCACCCTTGATTTCACGGAATTCAATATCTTCAACTGTCAATCCTTTTCCACGGACAAATCCTTGGGCTGCTTTGGTGAAGTTTCCATCACTATCCAAGGCAATTTTCTTTGCTGGACCCTTGAAATCTTCTGTCAAATCAGACTGTTTGTCTGCAAGACCAGTCACACGAACTGCCAAACGGCGTGGTGTTGAGAAGGTTTGAATAGATTCAAAGGAAAGGCGGTTTTCCTTGAGGAAGGCTGCCATTTTTTCACCTAGTTGTTTTTCGCTTGGAGTTACTACGTAGGCTGGTAACTCTTCAAGACCGAGTTCTACTAATAAGTTTTTTGTCATGTTTTTTCTCCGAAAGGTATCTTTTTATTTTCCAGTTTGCCTTATGTGATTGGCACGCAAGCAACCGACTTCGTCGTTTCATTGCTAAAATTGGAGCCAAAAGTCTCCAATTTTGCCTAGTATCCTTAGCTTCACTAAGGATACCTTCATCACTGTGGCAACTGGCTCAGGGCTCACTCTGTTCGCCCATTTTCGTAATTTGTCACTCTCTTTATTCTGCGTCTTCTGCTAGGAGTTTAGCTCGTGTTGCTTCATCCAAAAGTGGGTAGCCTAGGCGTTTGCGTTCTGCGACAAAGGTTTTAGCTACGACACGGGCCAAGTTACGAATACGAGCGATATAGCCTGCGCGTTCGGTTACGGATACAGCACCACGCGCATCAAGTAGGTTAAAGGTGTGTGAACATTTGAGAACATAGTCATAGGCAGGGTGAACCAATCCCTCTTCCAAGGCACGACCAGCCTCTTTTTCAAATTTATCAAAGTTTTCCAGCAACATTTCTTGATCCGAAATTTCAAATGAATATTTTGAATGCTCGTACTCAGGTTGGATAAAGATTTCTCCGTATTTTACACCATCAGCCCACTCAATATCATAGACAGAGTCTACTTCTTGAATGTAAGAAGCCAAACGCTCCAAACCATAGGTAACTTCCGCAGTCACAGGACCTGTTGCCAATCCACCAACTTGTTGGAAATAAGTGAACTGAGTGATTTCCATCCCATCAAGCCAAACTTCCCAACCGAGACCAGCTGAACCAGTAGAAGGGTTTTCCCAGTTATCTTCAACGAAGCGGATATCGTGTTCCAATGGATTGATTCCCAATTTTTCCAAAGACTCAAGGTAAAGCTCTTGGATATTTGATGGAGATGGCTTCATGACCACTTGGAATTGGTGGTGTTGGTAGAGACGGTTAGGGTTTTCCCCGTAACGACCGTCAGCAGGACGACGTGATGGCTCTACATAAGCCGCATTCCATGGCTCAGGTCCGATAGCACGAAGGAAAGTGTAAGGACTCATGGTCCCCGCACCTTTCTCATTATCGTAAGCCTGCATGAGCATACAACCTTGGTCATTCCAAAATTGTTGCAAAGTCAAAATAATTTCTTGAAATGTTAATTTCTTAGACATTGAATACTCCTTTAGTTTTTATATTTCTTTTTCAATTAATTTCTGCTGAACAAACCAATTTAACAAGGGAAGAGTTTTATCTGTGTTTGCCCATAGATGATAAGAATCGAAGACCGCTTGTACACTACCTAGATTTTCTACCAACTTATCTATTGTCAAAAAACTACGCCAGTATTCGTAAAAAATACTTGCATAGTTCTTATCATAAGTAGAGGAACCAAAATCATTCAATGAATGCCAACCATACTTCTTCTGATAAAGTTCTACGAGAGATTGATTACAAATTTTTTCCGCTTGAAATTCCTCTTCTGTCAAGAAATACTTGCGACTAATATATTCAACCATCCCTTCTTCAAACCAGATGTAAGAGTCGTAACCATCAAAATCATCTGAAAAATGCTCCGACCAATGAGCTAACTCATGTCCTACAATCTGTAAGAGGAAATTTTCAGATAAAGAATGATAGTGACTTTCTATTGCTTGAGTTTGCTGAGAACACTCGTAGTCCATCAACTGATACAAATACAGCTCTTTCCAAACAGTTAAATCAGGCGTCATAACCATTCGTCTATTATTTGTATAGGCAGGAACAGGAATTTCCCTAATAATCTGTGTAGCAGCATTAAAACCTGACCAAATGATGGCTTGCGGTAAATCGTAGACTGCAAGTTCATTCTTTAAAAAAGATTGATAAGCCTCCAACTTTTCAGTATTTCTTAATACAAAATCACGAAATGCAACTAGTTGGCTATCATCTTTTACAAGATAAAGGTTATCCACGACTCTCCTTTCTTTTACACACATAGGCTGAATAAACAAAAGAACCGCATCCGACAATCCTAGGTTGATTTAACCTAGGGGCGTCTGAAACGCGGTTCCACCCTAATTTATTACTTCATTGTTTATAAAAATACGACAGAAAGCGCCAGTTTCTTACCTTGTCCTACTTGGCTCCCACTATCCCAAGCTCGCTGAAGAACGCCATAAGACTTTCTTTCCTAGCTAGTATTATAGCAGATTTTCTAGCCAGTGTAAACCAAAAATGAGTCTGAAAACAAAGTTCCAGACTCATTTAATAGTAAAGCTTCAGAAAGTCCTATTTAAGGATGTCTTTTCGCTTTTGGTTTTTTGCCATGTAAATTTCTCTTGGCTTGTTTCAATGCTGTAATGGCATCTTTGACATCTTCTTGGCTCGCTCCTGGATCTTTAAGGAGTTCCTGTGCCTCTTTAAAAGTTAAAAGATAAGCTGCTTTTTCTTTCTTGTCAGCATAGATAAATCTCGCGTTTTTTTCTTGGAAAAGGCGTTCATCTTTGACCAGTTTCTTCAGACTAGAGAAGTCAGTAGCTTTGCCATTTAGTTTGCTTTTAGCTGTTGCTAGGGCAATGAGAGATTGGTCAATTTGATCCTGTTTGACTTTAGGATCTACAGCTAGTAAGGCAATTTCTTGGAAGGCACGATCATAAGCTCGACGTACTTTTTCTTTGGCATTAGCATATCGTCCAGTTTTAGTCGTTGCGTAGTAAGCTTTCATAGCTTCTTTCAAGGCTGTAACGTTCGAATCTTTTCCATCCAAAGCTTTACTAGTAGCCTCAAGACTAGCGAGAACGCCATCAATCAATTCTTGCTTTAATTTGCTTGACAAGGCTGACTGTGCCACTTGGAAAGCTTGGTCATAAGCTTTTCTCTTATCTGCACTACTATTAAAGTAACGAGACGTTTCTACCAGTTCTTTTTGTTGATTTACCGCAGCAAGCAAGGCCAACTTAGACACAATAGATAGACGCAAAGCATTATTTCGACCTGGCTGAACGAGCAAGGAAACGAGATCTTCAAGGAGTTCATATCCAGTTGGCAAGGTGACTTGTACAGTATAACGACCTGTAGCAACTTTCTTACCAAAGGCGTATTGACCGTATTTTTCAGCAGGAAGAGTGATACTTGTCCCATCTTCTCCTTTCAGAACCACTGTAGTCGTCTTTGGAACTGCTTGGTTGAAGGAAACAGACACAGGTGCATATTCTAAGAGATTTGCTAGGAAGGTAATGGTTTGGAAACTATTTTCTTCCGTCAAGTCAAACTCTTGGGACAAGGCACTGATAAATTTCAATTCTGTTCGATCATAACTGAAAATTTCTGCTGTATAATGACCAAATTGTAAGAAATGAATCGCTTTTGTCTTGTCAACATCAACATATTGTCCCTTGCTATTTTTGATTCGATAGACGTAGAGGGTATCAATATCCTGGTTTGTTTTTGCATCCTTCAAGGCAATTTTAACTCGACCACTATTTTGATCGCGGACAAGTTCAGCAAGTGAGATATAGTCTACATTTCCTGCATAGTCCTCAACAAGATAGTAAATATTAGCCTTGTCAACATCCTTAGGAAGTGTATAACTACCATCAGCATTGGCCTTAATCAGATGGGTGTTCTCAAGCGCACGAGTTCCAGACTGGTCTTTCCCAGTTAGAACCATGGTCCCTTTCTGGTCAAATGGTGTGAGGTAGAAAACTTTTTCTGAAAGGATACCGCCTTGACCCACATCTTTTGGTTTGCGAGCTACGAATTCTTGGTTTCCATCTTTAAAGCGAATATAACCACTTGTGATGACAGGTTTTTGAGTATCAATTTGAATTTTGAAGGTCGTGTGTTGTTCTTTAGCTCCTGGAACATCTGGTGTGTAACTAATAACATAGTCATATAAACCATCTGCAACAGTATTCCCATCAAAATCCTGGCCTCTCCAAGCAGTATTATCTAGAATATAACTCTTCAGATTTCTACTGTCACCATCAAAATAATTCTTACGAAGATCCTTTGCATCGCCCTCCCAAATAGGATGTTCATGCTTGGTATCCGTAGCCGCATAAACTGTTGCCCGAAGATTTACCAGATTTCTCAAAGCAACCGTTTTGTATTCGACTAAGTCTTTGTTCCCATCATCGTTTGGAGAAATAGCAATACGGACATTCCCTTTTTCGTCCAACTGAAGAACATGCTTACCTTCAGCATTTTGTTCGATTCCAAGAACGGTAATTCGGCGTCCTTGGCGTTGACCTTTAGACACTAGAAGGTCATTTTGCAAGGTAGCTAGATAGGTCGCATCATTAGAGTAGTTAACGGCAGGATTTTCCTTGTCTACTTCCGTGTAAAATCCATTTTTCCCTTCTCGAACAAGGTTGTAAATTGGTTTTTCGACAGCGGGGAGATTTTGGAATTCACCTCGGAAGCCCATAAATGCAAGGCTCACAATATCCCCATCATCTGCTGGATCTACAAAGCGAACAAACCCTTCAAGGAAATAGCCATTTGGCATTTGTTTGCTGAGTTCAGCAGCAAATTTTCGAGCATCCACTTTAACAGTGACTGTTTGACTGCTGTGGGCTTTGACTGTCACTTCAGGCCAGACTGTCTCCGTTAGTTTTCGAGGTCGAAGGGTGAATTTTCCATTTTGGACCTCGTCTGTATTGGTATTGACCACCATCTTGAGAGTACGGTCAGTATCTGAAATATTGTGTACAGTGACCTTGAAAGTAAATTGATCTCCAACATTTCCTAAAGTCACGCTTGGATAACCATTTTCACCCGTTACATAGAGGTCTGTTGACACTGCAGCAGCTGTATCCACAATACCAGAACCTTGCTGACGAGGAGAGGTATAAGTGCCTGTGTCCTTATTAACATGTGGTTTTGCAGTTGACATGATCAAGGCCTTGACAGTCTCTGATACTTGCTCAGGAGTCAATTCTGGATGGTGTTTTTGAAGGTATTCCTTAACCAGAACGGCAACACCCGTAACGTGAGGAGCCGCCATACTGGTTCCGCTGATACTACCATAGGTATTGTCATTAAAAGATGAATAGATATTGCCGCCAGGAGCTGTCACGTCCGGTTTCAATTGTCCATCGGTAGTCACTCCCCAACTTGAAAAGTCAGATAGCTGATTAGCTACATCAGAAGGGCGATTATCCATCTTGTCATTAAAAACAATCTTATATTTTCCTGATTTTAAGGCTTCACCATACTGTTTAGAAATAAATACAGAAGGAATTTTCTTTGCTTCATCATCAATAGCCATGTTGATATTTGCACCTTCTACATTATTGTAGATCAAAGCACCAACTGCACCGTGTTTTCGTGCATTTTTAATCTTCTCTGAAAAGTTCATGGCTCCACGCTGAATGAGGGCAAGTTTCCCAGTTAAATCCAACTTCGCAAAGTCTTCTTCACGACCTAACCCTGCTTCGACGTATTCGTACTCTTTTCCCTTTTCAAAATCCTTATCTGACTCAGGTTGATTATAATCAAATTTTCCGTTATGAAGACCGGCATTTCCCTCTAGACCTTTGACTTCAAAAACTGCTGTCGTCAATGTTTTATTGTTGACAGAAGCAACTGAAATCGAATCTTCAACAGTGGAAGGATTTCCAACCAAGCCATAGTCTGGGTTTTCAGCTAATGGTTTTGAATAACCATTTCCGAATGTATTGCTATTTCCTGCTGAGATAAGAACAGAAACTCCCTTGGCACGAGCCCGTTTGATGGCATCCACAATATCAGAACCAGCATCGACCATAGAACCTGTGCTAGAGCCTAAACTCATATTAATGGCATCTGCTCCCAAGGCAACTGCATCATCAATCGCCTTTACATATAGAGCCGAACTTGTCGTCTTTTGGCGATCTGAAAAGACACGCATAAACATGACTTGGGCTTCTGGTGCTACACCATATACCTTTTCACCATTCGGGGCTTCTTTATCAGGGTTCCCAGCTGCAATCCCTGTTACGTGCATCCCATGAGAAGTTCTTTCTGCTTCTTTGATCTTATCTGTTCCGTCAAAGTAGTCATAGGCATAGACAACCTTATCGCTATACCATTTACCGTAGTCGATTCCAGCAGCCTTTTTAGCTGCTTCGATGGCTTCCTTGTTTTTAAATTTCGCTTTTGACGGTTCCGAAATTCGAAGAACCTCATGATTCAAATCAAGCCCAGAGTCAATTATGGCAACAACGGTCCCTGTCCCCTTGTAACCAGCCTTCCAAGTTTTTGGTACTGTGATGATATCATTGCTTGAAAGACTATTGGGTTTTGCAGACTCAGCTTTTTCTTGTTCTTTTTCAGTAGTTGCCGTTTCTCCAGTAGTTTTAGGAGCTGTCGTTGCTTGAGCCTCTTTTTTCTCCAACTCAGAAGCCTTCTCTGTGGCAGGCGGCGGACTGGTAGCGACTGTTGTTTCTTTTTGGACGACACCTTGATTTTCTTCTTTTGCAACTGCGCTATCTTTTCCTGATTCTTGGGCTTCAGCAGTTTTATCAACCGAAGCTTCTACCTTAGCATCTTGTTTACTAGCATCCTCTTTGGAAGTTTCAGCTTCTTGTTTCTCTCCAACTACTGGAGCTATCCCATTATTATTGGTTTGGTCAGTCGCAGAGTTTGAGTGTTTATCGTCTTTTAGCTCTGTCTTAATTTCCTGAGTTTGAGCTTGATTTTCACCTGTACTCTGCTCATTGGCACTAACTTGACTTGCTCCAAAAACCAAAGCAGTTCCCAATAAAACTGAAGCAAGACCAAATTTGTATTTCCGTAATGAAAAACGTTGTCGTCTATTCATAAATAATCTCCTTTTTCTTTAAAGTATACCTATTATAACGCAAATAATCATAAATTTTCATAAAAATCTGAATTGTCACAAAAATGTAATATTTACGTATATATTTTGCTTATTTAATTTTATCATTCGTGTTATTTGCTCCATCAAACCAATATTTTCTAAATTCGTTCCTATATTTCAATCCATAAAATTATTTTATTATACAAACAATTTAGATTTTTTATACACAAAAAGACTAGGATTTAAAAATCCTAGTCTTTGTTATTTCGGTATAAATAGATTTCACAAACTAAAAATCCATCTCATCCACACGAGGTGCGCCCGAAGTCACTGAAATTGTCTTTAAGATTTCTCGCTCGTCTTTGCTGAGTTCAATTCCAAAACAGTCAAGATTGCTCTGGATGCGAGAGGCTGTCACTGACTTAGGTAGGGGTAAAAAGCCTTCTGCTAAACTCCAAGCCAAGGCGATTTGAGCCACTGATTTCCCATGCTTAGCAGCAATTTCTTGGACTTCTTTCTGTTCAAACAACTCTCCTTGGCCAAAAGGTCCCCAAGCCTCTAAGAGAATTCCTTTCTCTCTACAGTAGTCAACCACTTCCTCTTGATAAACTCCTGGTGCCAAGCGCACCTGATTGACCGCTGGAATGACTCTTGCTGTCTCAAGCAAGGCATCCAAATGATGGGGAAGGAAATTACTAACGCCGATAGCACGGATTTTGCCTTCTTGGTACAGATCCTCCATCGCTCTCCAGACATCGGCATTGCGAGTTTTCCATGCCTCATTTTCTCTTAGTGGTTTTGGATTTGGCCAATGGATAAGGTACAAATCTAGATAATCCAATCCCAGTTTTTCCATTGATTCTTCAAATGCTTGGCGAGCTTCATCATAGCTGTGATTGGTATTCCAGAGTTTGGTCGTTACAAAGATTTCTTGTCGTGGAAGACCGCTATCTCGAATAGCGCGACCAACACTCTCCTCATTTTTATAGATAGCTGCAGTATCGATATGACGATAGCCGGCCTTTAAAGCTTCTAAAACGGCTTGGTAGGCTACCTCTCCATTTTCAGCTTTCCATGTTCCAAATCCTAGTACAGGAATTGAAACTCCATTATTAAGGGTGTAAGATTTCATCGTTTTTCCTTTCTATGTGAAGAAAATCTAAAGAAACAAAATCCTGATTATCAGAACACTTGCCCCTTTAGATTTTAACAATTATTGATCACGATCGTAATAGATCTCGTGAGCTTTCAAGCGAGAATTGAGCAATTCAGGAACGGTCACAAATGTATACCCTTCACCCTTTAAATACTCAATGACACTTGGTAGAGAATTAACTGAAGGACCATGGATATCATGCATGAGAATGATAGAACCATTGCGAACTTGACGTTGAATCTCTGTCAAAATGGCTGTCTCATTTTTACTCTTCCAGTCCAAACTATCCACGTCCCACATGATGAAGCTTAAATCAAGGCCGTTTCGAATATCATCAGTGATGGCACCATAGGGTGGACGCATCAGTTTAGAGCTTGATCCTAAAACTTGAGTTAACAAATCTTCTGTATCAGTGATTTGCTTTTTAGCATCTTCAAGCGAAAGTTGTGAAAGAACGGGATGACTCCAGCTGTGGTTTCCTACAACATGACCTTCTGATTTCATTCGTTTTAGAAGATTTTCATTACCTGCAATGTTTTTACCAAGTACAAAGAAGGTTGCTTTTACACCATATTTAGCTAAAGTATCCAAAGCTTGCGTGGTTGTAGTTGGATTTGGACCATCGTCAAAGGTCAAGGCTACAACTTTTTTATTTTTCTTAGCAAAGTATGTTTGGTAAAGTTCAGCATCCTTTTCTAATAGATAAGAGGACTCAATGACATCAAAGAAACTGGATATGGGCAAAGCAATTTCCTCAACAGTCTCTCCAGCATTAGCAGGATAAAGGATGATTTGACTATCCTTATAATCAAAGCTCCAAGATGTCAATTCTTGGTCTGTGAAGCTCTTTATAACTTGATCAATTTTTGCCTGGTCAAGTTTCTTATCTTCTAGAGTTGATTTGATTTGACTCAGCAAGAGTTCCTTAGCCTTGCTTGCATCTTTGAAGAGTTTACTGAGGTCAAAATCTTTCCCATCTTCAGTCAAGAAAATTTTCCCTAAAGAAGTCTTTTCTTTTTCTTCAACCTTTAATGCAGACAAATCGTAGACTTGCTTACTGATACTACGAGCAACAACTCCCTTTAAGACTGGGTCCAACTGCTCAGTATAATAAAAGACCAAATCCTCTTTATCTTCCAGCTTTTCTTTAATATCCTGGTTGATTTTTTCTCTAACAGATGCAATGACTTCCTCTCCTTGTAGAGGATAGTAGGCAATCACCTCAGCTTGACCTTTTCGAAAATGGTCCTTCTGACTACCTGAGTTGAATTGCTGGTCCTTTTCGCTTTTTAGCGCTTCAATTTTTTGTTCGTAAGATTGCTTTTGTAGTAGCTTATAACCAATAGCACTCCCTAATAGAATCGTAGCAATTCCTAAGATTCCAACAAGGGAAAGCAATAGCCTTCTCGTTTTATCGTGAGAAACACGTTTCGCTCTATTTTTTTTCATATTTCCATCATATCAAATCAAGGCTATTATTTCAATGATAAACAGGGATTCTGTCTTTTTTTAGTGAAATAAAAAAGCTTAGAAATCTTCTAAGCTTCTATTTTTAAAAACGAATCGCTTCACGTGTTTTTTCATATGAAGTTACAAAACGGTTTGTAACCCCTGGTTCAGCAACTTCCAAGGCTTGTGAAATTTTTTCAAATGATGCCTGGTAGTCAAACTCTTTTTCAAAAATTTCAAGCGCTTCATTAAAGGCCTCTTGGATACGCTCATCGAATGAACGGTAACGGTTTGAGTATTGCAAGAGTTGCTCCGTCAAGGTTGCATATTGAACGATATCATAGGTTTCTGTTTCAAGTGCTTCCATATCATTTGTTGCGACTTCAAGAATTCGTTTAACCGATTCAATATTCACTTGTGGTTGTTCTAACTCTGCCATCAAATCTTCTGTGTTATGACTTGCAGTAAAGAAAAGTTTCAAGAAACTTTGAGGAATACCTGGCAAGTTTCTCTTCTCCATGTAACGTTTGATAGTATGCAAACGATTCACATAGACATTTGCTTTTTGGCGAGCATTGAGGTCGTCTTTTTCGATTTGCGCAAGTCGTTCGCTAACAGAGATTTGCTCATCCTCAATATCCTTGAGGTTGCTTTGAAGCATTTCCAACTGTTCTTCAAGAGCAGAGTAAGCTTGTGTTGACTCACCTTGATCCTCTGTCACTTCCATGATTGCTGTATCAAGTGCAGCCAATTCTGCTTGAAGACGACGAACATGATTTCCATCACTTTCAGGAAGAAGGTAGGTTTTAGTCAAGCGTTCAAGATCTTGAACAAGAACCTGATTATTTTCTTTCAAGTGGTTGAGATAAGTTGGTAATGTCGAAAGAAGACTTTCAACCACTTTTTGAGCTGCAATTTCACGAGTGAAGATATCATAAAGTGCGTTGATTTCTTCTTGAATGCGATTATTTTCATACTCTGCATTGTCCAATTCCAACTGACGAATATTTTCTTGATTATTTTTCAAAGACTCATGCAAAAGTTGGAAACGAGACTCGATATCTGTTTCTGTAAAGTGGTAGTTGGCATCCAACAGCTTGCGATAGCCTTCTTCCAAATCTGCTAATTGTTCTGGAAGTTCCTTTGTCAAGGTTTCAACAAGAGCTGGAATTCGCTCAACGATGTGTGTCAAAGCAAGAATATGATTTTCTGTTGAATCAAGAATTGCTGCAGCTTCAACCGGGTCACCTGATGAATTTAGGGTAACAAATTGAGAGAATTCTGATTGGATGTTTTCCAATTGTTTCTCAATCTCAGGAAGGGCTTTCCCATACTTCTCTGAATCTTCTGCAACGGTATGTTGAAGGGATTCAAACAAGTCCAAGGCATGAAGGACACGACCACTGTTCTTAGATTCTTGTTTTTCAAGTTCTGAGAGGACATTGCGAATAGCTGCAATGTCTTCTTCAATCAAGTCGATTTGACTCTCAATTTGATCAATTTTGTGTGTTGCTTTAAAGAAACGGAAAGAATTGTTGTAGCTTTCAGCTTCAAAGAGATGGTTTTCAATATCAGCAAATGAGTTCAGTGATAAATCAACCCATTTTTGATTCCATTCACGGAAGGTTACCTGACTTTGACCAATCAAGTGCATGTTTTTAACGGCTTCAACCTCGTCATTAACTGGGAGGTTGTAGAGTTCTTCTTTTCTTTCTTCAAGGGCCGTTAATCGACTTACATTACGCTTACGTAAAAAGATAACTGCTACATAAGCTAGGATCAAAATGACTGCAATCGCAACCATTAGATAAATTAGTTGTCCATTAGACATATCAAACTCCTTTTATACTAGAAACAATCGTAATGATTATATCATATTTTTTAAACCAAGGGAACTATTTCCCACATTTTTTAGACGTCAAGTGTACTGTAAACAGCGTTTTCTTCGATAAATTCGCGACGAGGTTCTACTCGATCCCCCATCAACATATCAAAGATTTTATCTGCTTCGGCAGCATCATCTACCGAAACACGCGCCATCAAGCGATGTTCAGGATCCATGGTTGTTTCCCACAATTGGTGGTCATCCATTTCTCCCAAACCTTTATAACGTTGGATGGTTGGTTTTGAACGCCCTTCACTATGACGTGCTAAGGCTTCTTGGAGTTTAATTTCTTGATCTGCACCAGGTTGAATGTATTCTTTGATCTCACTTCCAACCTTAACCCCATAAATCGGTGGTTGGGCAATGTAGACATAACCAGCCTCTAAGATTGGTTTCATGTAGCGGTAAATCAAGGTTAGCAGGAGTGTTCGAATGTGGGCTCCATCAACATCGGCATCGGTCATCAAAACGAGTTTTTGGTAACGAGCCTTAGTAACATCAAATTCTGCACCAAATCCTGTTCCCATGGCTGTGAAAAGGCTTCGAATTTCTTCGTTGGCAAGGATTTTATCCATGCTAGCTTTTTCAACGTTCAAGATCTTACCACGAATTGGCAAGATAGCTTGGAATTCACGATTACGACCAGATTTGGCTGATCCACCAGCTGAGTCTCCTTCGACGATGAAGAGTTCGGTTTCAGCAGGGTTGTTAGAAGAACAGTCTGCTAGTTTTCCTGGCAAATTGGAAATTTCCAAGCCAGATTTCTTGCGTGTGACTTCACGCGCACGCTTGGCAGCTACACGAGCCTTGGCAGCCAAAATCCCTTTTTCCACGATGCGCTTGGCAATCTGTGGATTTTCCATGAGGAAATCAGAAAAGGCATCGCTGAAGAGGCGATTGGTAATCTTGACTACTTCACTATTCCCCAGTTTGGTCTTGGTTTGGCCTTCAAACTGCGGATTAGGGTGCTTGACAGAGATAACAGCTGTCAAACCTTCACGAACATCTTCTCCTGTCAGGTTATCTTCATTGTCTTTTAGCAGTTTATTCTTGCGGGCATAATCATTGATAACACGTGTCAGCGCTGTACGGAAACCTTGCTCATGCGTACCACCTTCATGGGTGTGAATGTTATTGGCGAAACTCATGACGTTTTCGTGGTAACCGGTTGTGTACTGCATGGCTACTTCAACTGTGATATCATCCATCTCACCGTCTGTGTAGATTGGTGTATCAAAGATCACATCCTTGTTCTCGTTGATATATTCAACGTAGCTAGCAATCCCACCCTCATAGTGATAATGTTTAGTCTGTTCGAGACCTTCACGCTTATCTGTGATGGAGATTCGAAGGCCTCGGTTCAAAAAGGCTAGTTCTTGAATACGTTTGTTTAATTTATCAAAATCAAAAGTCGTTGTTTCTGTAAAAATCTCTGGATCTGGTGTGAAGTGAACTGTTGTTCCCGTTTTATCCGTATCTCCAACCACCTCAAGATCAGCAACAACATGACCACGACGGTATTCTTGGTAATGAATCTTACCGTTTTTGTGAACATGAACATCTAGTTGGGTTGAAAGAGCGTTTACTACTGATGATCCTACTCCGTGGAGCCCACCTGATACCTTATATCCGCCACCGCCGAATTTTCCTCCAGCGTGAAGAACTGTAAAGACGGTCTCAACAGCGGGACGTCCTGTTTTTTCCTGAATATCAACAGGAATTCCACGCCCATCATCCACAACGGTGATGGAATTATCAGGCTCTATAAAGACTTGGATGTGACTGGCAAATCCAGCTAGGGCTTCGTCAATTGAGTTATCAACGATTTCCCATACTAGATGGTGAAGACCTTCTTTTGAAGTCGATCCAATATACATACCTGGACGCATACGAACAGCTTCAAGTCCCTCCAAAACTTGAATTTGACTGGCATCATAATCCTGTGCCTGTTGATTTTTGATTTCTTCTGTCATTTTTTCCCTTTTCTTACATGTCTATTGCTTGTCTCAATGTCGCAACGTTATTAAAAAGATAGGCATCTAAGCCAGCAGCTTTGCCTGCTTCTACATCAATATTTCTGTCACCAATGACCAAACCAGATGTAATATGATATTTATCACGTAAATAAATCATGGACTCAGGATCTGGTTTTCGTTTAAAGCCAGAACTGGCAGTCACCACCTCGGTGAAGTAGTTCGCTATCTGGGTCTTAGCAAGAAGTTCTAGAACTTGGTCATTTCGATGAGAAACCAAGAAATGGCGACCACCCTTGTCCGAAATGTCTTTGAGTAATTCTGGAATTCCCTCAAACAAAACTGGATGTTCTAGCTCACGCGCTTCATTTTCTTTATAGTTCTCTAAAAAATCCTCGATATCTGGTGCAAACTTCTCGATGGCAAAAGCTGTCGAAACCTTCAAAGCTTCGTAGACTCGGTCGTGTTCTTGCTCTATTCCGTATTGGGCTAAGGTTTCTACAAAGGCTGCAGTAGAAGTCTCATAATTATCCAATAGGGTACCACCTAAATCCCATATATAGTCGTGATATTTCATACCCTTCATTATACCATTTTTTTATGAAAAAAGCGATGATTTCCTAGATTTTTCGGCTCTATAATTTCTATAGAGAGTAAAACACGATTGCATCGATGGAGCCTTTTTGTGAAGAGTAGCTCCTCTATGAATGATCAAGCAAAATCTTTCTTATCTCAAATGTACAAACTAAAAAATAGAAACTACTAACAACCGCGTCATTATTCGCAAACGAAACGCTTTTGGATTTCAAAACTTTAAAATTAGAATCCTCATTGCTTTGAATATCAAATTAGAAAGCAGAAAAAGATTATTCCAATATGGAATCTATTGTTAATTCATCACAGTTTCCAATGATTCCATCTTTCCTTTCAATTGTAATTTATTCTCCAAACAGGCAAAAAACGATAACATCCTTTTAAGGTGTTATCGTTTTTGTATATCATCAGATAAAGCTTGATTTTTATTGAGCTAAATTCGCTTAGTTTCTTCCGAAGTTTTGACCTCTACCATCGCGGTCAAAATACATCCAACTTCCATCTTCAAGTTGAATCCATTTGCTTCGAGCCATATCCCCTGAATTGGCATCGAAATATCGACTAACCCCATTCACATCAACAACTTTTCCTTTAACTTGCTTGCCATCTTGCGTGAAATAGAGAGTCTGTTGACCAACCTGCTGCAAGCCTGTCACTGCTTTTCCATCTTGATCAAAATAGTACCACTCATTTTGGGAACCTTCGACAAACTTGTTGGTTGCCATCTCTCCTGAGTTAGCATCAAAGTAACGGATACTCTTATCTGAAAGTGTCACGATTTTACCCTTGACTTGCTTGCCATCTTGGTCGAAGTAAAGTGTTTGTTTGCCAATCTTTTGAAGGCCTGTCACTGCTTTACCAGTTTGGTCAAAGTAATACCATTCGTTCTTGGCACCTTCTGCAAACTTGCCGACTGCCATTTCTCCTGAGTTGGCATCAAAGTAACGGATGGATTTATCAGCCAAAGTTACTACTTTACCCTTGACTTGCTTACCATCTTGGTCAAAGTAAAGTGTTTGTTTGCCAATCTTTTGAAGACCTGTTACTGCTTTACCAGTTTGGTCAAAGTAATACCATTCGTTCTTGGCACCTTCTGCAAACTTGCCGACTGCCATTTCTCCTGAGTTGGCATCAAAGTAACGGATAGATTTATCAGCTAGAGTTACTACCTGTCCCTTGACTTGCTTGCCATCTTGGTCAAAGTAAAGTGTTTGTTGACCAATCTTTTGAAGACCTGTCACTGCAACTCCATCTGCTCCAAAATAGTACCAATCACTTGGGGTATCACCCTGAGCAAAACGATTAATAACAGCATTTCCTGAATCCTTGTCAAAGTAACGAAGTTTGCCATCTTTAGCACTCACAATCTTGCCCTTAACCTGATAGCCGTTTTCATCAAAGAATTGCTGTCCATCTCCTATCTTGACAAGACCTCGAGCCATAACGCCCTTGGCATCAAAGTAACGCCAGTTTTGACCATCAGTAGTGTAGTAACGGTTGAGAACTTGGGCACCAGTTTGATCATAGTAGTACTGATTACCATTTTCATCTTCACGGATAGAATCACGAAGTTGAATACCATTCTTCAAGAAATAAACGTGCTTGCCATCAATTTCATGAGCACCTGTTACTAGATAACCTCGTTTATCGAAATAATACCAATTTCCATTTTCATCTTGGATAAAGGAATTTTTAGCTTGATAACCACTAGTTGAATAGAACTTAGTACCATTGGCATCACTAACAAATCCTGTGTAAGCATTCTTATTAACTAATTGCTTAGGCAATACTATCTCGCCATTTTTGTTAGTGAGATAGTCGTTGCTAGCCCAGTCTTTAAGAACATAGTAAGCACCACGACCTAAGATATTGGTACCATTAAAGTACTTAGCCGACCACTTGGTAATCTTCTCATCTGTTCTCATCTTTTGACCATTGGAAATCTGTACTCGTTCAAAGATCTCTGGATATTTAGCTTTAAGCTCATCCAAGTAGGCTCCACCGTACTTACCTTGGAAATCAGTCCCATTGGTCTTACTATTAGCTACATAGAGTTTTTCCTTGATTTCTGAACCTTCACGGTAGGTTCCATAGTTATTGACACGTGTTGCTGTTACCACTTCCTTGCCTGGTAGGTTATAGATTTGGTCTGGTACCCAGTCCGCGATGGCTTGGATATTGACACTGTGAAGAGCACGGAGAGCATTGAGCAAATCTTTTAAAGAACCATATTTATTGTTCTTGCTCATCGCCATATCGTAGCGGTCTTCAAAGGCATAACCATTCTGAATGATAGAATCTAAGAAAGTACCGTCTTGGCTAGATACATACTGAGGTGGTAGCTCAAATGAAGTTACTCCCCATTCCTTGAAGAGGTTGACATTTTTAGCAATGACTTTATTGGTATATTGGTCATCGCGGGTTGCAAAGTCCTGGAAGTTAGAGAAGCCTTCGTAAATCAACTGAGAATCAAGAGCTGCGCTAGATTCGTAAACTTGACCACTAGCATTTTTCTTCTTGCTTGCTGTTGTACGAGCATCCTGATCTGCCTTAGCACCAACTGGTACCCAAACAGCCAGATATCCAGAAACCTGTACATTGCTGTAGCCTGCAATATCATTCATATCAAAGGTCAAAATACCATTAGCATCTGTCTTCTTCCAGAGCGATTGCGGCACTTCTTCGTCAGTTAGATAACGGGAAATACCATCTTTGGTCGTCAAAAGTACAGGGCGATAGTATTGATTCTTGTGGGCTGCTCCCATATTGACTTGCAGTTTATCCCACTCGTTTAACTTGAGGTTAGGGTTGTTTGAAGCAATAACAGCCATCCCTTGAGTACGAGTTTCTGCTGTTCCTTCATCTGTTGCTTCATTGGCACCAGTACCGTAGCGAACAGACGTTAAAATACCATTGTAAGACCATTTATCAGCCTCACGAGGTACACCCATATATGTGACTTTCATGTCTTGTCCACCTGCTACATACTTAATACGAGCACGCAACAAGGCATCGATAGCGTCGTGGTAAGGAGATTTTTTCTCCATGTATTGACCATCATCGGTATAGAGGTCACCATAGTAGACCCGAGTGATAGAGTCTTTATTGGAGAGCATGAGAGCATGAGCGGTTGGGATATTGAACTGCGTATACTTCTTGTCTGCCTTACGCATATCTTCGTTATAGATCTTGAAGGCTTGCTTGAGTTCATCCATGGTAAAGGTCAAACCATCCGTATTTGGATTGATATTTTCTCGGATGATGTCAGCAATAACAGTTTGTACTTCACTATCATGAGCCCGAACAAAGATATAGTTAGCCATTCGTTCGCCATTTTTCTTTTCAGAAGAACGGTCATTTAGACTATTTGTAATCGTTGGCTCTACTCCGCTACGGATAGATAGATTACGCATGAATGAATAAAGCAAGGACAAGCGTAGCTTGTTGTCAATTGCTAGTTGAGCACCCTTAGTATCTTTGTTGTAGTCAGGATCGTTATCAGACCAAGCTTCCAAGATAGACAAATGCTTAATAGCTTCTTCTTCACTTTCTCCAACCTTGTAGCGAGACTTGAAGTAGTCAGATGCGATTTGGAGCAAGTCTGCGTTGACATTGTCCACCGCATCGACACGAACTCCATCAAAATTAGCAGTCGGATCATTGGCTACGATGCTTCCAAAGTTCATCATAAAATGCAACCAGTTGAGTTGTTCGGCCTGAACAGCTGGATTAGAATTGTCAAAGTCGTTAGAGAGCAAGAACTCATAACCACCGTTTGACTTGTCAATGAAGTACTTAGGTGTACCTGTTTGACTAGTAGGGGTACGGTTAAGCAGACGGAACTTAGAGTCAGCATGAGAGCTCTTCTCATTATTAGTATAAAGCAAAGCTCCACCCTGCAAGTGGTCCTTTTTAGTACCAGTTGTTTCAGACTCTGACTTGATATTCCAGTTTGGCTGGGTTTTGACAAAGGCACCCATCAGCGTTCTCAACCATTTGGTATCGCCTTCTTTACCAATTTTTTCCTCAATCTTGCGCTGAACCTGCTGAGAAGCTCCTGTCAGGAGAGCTTGTTCAACTTTGTTTTCAAAAGCACCTGCTCCCAGACCTTGCTGGTTCATATAGTTGAGGTAATTAATCTGAGTACGCTTATCAGGCCACCAAGCCATCAAAAGGGGACGTAAGTCTGTTTCTGTCGAAGCCGTCCATGTTTTTCCATTTTTTAAGATGAACTTTGGACGATACCAGCTATCTGCTGTCAAATAACCGTCTACAGTTTCGATATCCTTGTCAGTCGTGCCGTAAAAAGCATTCTTTTGAGAGAATTCATTATTGAGACTGCTGGTTCCTTGTTGGAACTGATATTCATTTGAATCAACTAAGGCACCAGTTTCTGCATCAAAATAAAGTATTCTACCATTAAGTTCAACTGCAAAGTTCTTTTTAACTGTACCATCGTCCTGAACATAGTAATTTTTACCATCAATGGTCTTAATATGAGATAGGACATCATCATCATGGTCAGCATTTACAGGTGCAGGTTGAGCCTGATCTGCCACCATTCTTTCAGCCACTGCTCCTTGTTTTTGAGCAGGTTCGGGCAAGCGATCTTTCTTTGCAACCTTTGGATTTGCAACAATCTTGTCTTCAACAGCCGTTTTTTCTCGTTTGTCGCCTTCTTGGTCTTGGGCAGTTGTTGGCCTTGCTTGTTTATTCTGGTCTGCTACTTCAGTTTTAGGAGTTTCTGTGATTGCATTAGCAGCTTTAACTTCTTCAGCAACAGCAGCCTTTTCTGTAGATGCTTCTTTCGTATCTGCTGGTTTAGCAGGCTCTTGAGCATTGGTTTGAACTGTTGCTTCTGTATTTTCTGCTGGTTTAGCAGGTTTTTCACTAGTAGCAACATCGCCTGTCACCTTGTCTGCAGGGGTTGCTTTTTCTGCTTCTTGCTCAGAAGCTAAGTTAGCTTGGGCTGGAGTTTGCTGACCCGGACCACTAGTCTGAGCTGTAGCAGGTTCTTGAACTACAACCTGCTTTACATCATCCGCATGGACAACGCCTGGTTCTAGACCAAGTACCTTTGGTGCTACAATAAGAGCCAAGGTAGTCAAAGCAATGGCTACCCAATTTTTCTTAACTTTATGCATCTTATAATGAATCTTTTTCTCCATCATAAAGCCTCCTTCTGAATTTAGTATAAAGTTATGCCCTTATTCTAGTATATTTTTCAAAATGATCATTTTTTGTTGCACATCTACAACTATGAAAGGCAAATTCTTTCAAACTGTTCTTTAAGCTTTTGGGCAACACCAAAGGAATCTAAAAATTCAAAAAAAGATAGGCATTGCTCGATATCACTGAGAGCATTAGTATTCCCGACCTTGTAGGCATAAAGAGCCCGATGATACTTAATCAGCGTTCGATCATATAAATCTGTTTCAGGGATTTTAGAGTGGTCGAGATAATTGAGAAACCTCATAGCAACTAGCAGATGGTTTCCTTCTATACAGACGCTAATGACATTAAGTAGCATCTTGATAATACGGCGGCGATTTTCAGGTAGGTTGTTATAAAACTGGGTACGATTGATCATCTCACTAGCAAAGGTTTCCAGCGTTTCCAAGGTCATCAAATCAACACTGTTTGTAAAAAGCCAGAGTTCATAACGTCCCCACTCCTCAACAGAAAAGAGATGATCCGTCAGGAATTCTATATCCTTCTTGCTAATCTGAAAATCTGAGCAACAGGAGGACAAGAGGGCCCTGACAATGATTGTATTGAGTTTATAGTTTTTTTTCTCAGGAAACTGTTCGGTCAATGCTTCTGAGCTTGACAAAATATTTTGGAGCTTGACAACATTGTTTTCCTGATATGCATCAGCTACTTTTTTTGAGAACAGCACATCATCTGAATCAATGTAATTATGGTAAACATACTGAAACTCCTCTAGGGAAACGGCCATATTTTTTAAACAGCAATAAAAAGAATCAAGTGTGATCCCATTGACTCCCCGTTCAAAACGGGATAGCTGAGCCACGGAAATATCACCAGCAGCCACCTCTTTCAGGGACATTTTTTTTGATTCTCTAATGACTTTGAATATTTTTCCAAATGCTTTCAACATATCACTCCCCCAGTTTCGTATATGCAAAAAATTCTTACTAATTTTAATATACTAGTAACACGTTTCAATTATATTACAGAGAAAGTACTTTATATTTCAAATTAATACAAGCAGATTAATTCGCATGATAAAGCATTTTAATATAGCATTTATTGAATGTTCTATCTTTTTCATGAATCTATTGATTTCAGTAGAAATCTGAACTATTCTATCTAACAACTTGAAAACACTAACATTTCTAGAGATAGATTTCCTTCTTATGTTAAACGAATCTTGGTTGATTTATAAAAGATTGATATAAAAGCGCAGGACAATCATATGAAACATTTTTTAGAAATGGAGTAAATAAAAAAACGAGAGCCGAACTCTCGTCTTACTGTTGATTTCCAAAGACATCTCGATAGAGCATGCCGTCTCGTAAACTTTCAGCATCTCCTCCCAATTGCTCTACCAATTCATAGGCAAAGGCAAGTGCGGTTGACGGTCCTCGGCTAGTTGTTAGATTACCATCTACAACCACTGTTTGCTTTTGATAAATTCCGTCAGTAATTTGCTCCTGAACTCCGTCATAACAAGTAAAGTGCTTGTCTTTCAGGACACCTGCTTGATGGAGAGCGATTGGAGCTGCACAGATAGCTGCAATTTTCTTTCCAGCTTGATCAAAGGCTTTAATCTCAGAAATGAGGGCTGGATTATCCCGTAGGTGAGCTGATCCTGGCATGCCACCTGGAAGAACTACCAAGTCATAGTCAGACAAATCACCATCAAAGATACGGTCGGCTGTTACCCGAATGTCATGTGATCCCGTCACCTGCTCCTCAAATCCTACCATATCACAGGAAATGTTTGCTCGACGCAAGACATCGATTACTGTCAAGGCTTCGATTTCTTCAAAGCCATTTGCTAAGATAACTGCAACTTTTGCCATAGTGGCCTCCTTATTTGATTTGTTTTAGGACGACTTTCTTTCGTTTGAATGGAACTTTTCCACTTTTCTCTTCTGCTAGATTGGTCTGGTAACTCATAGACAAGAGGAGACCAACACCGATGAGGTTACTAATAATAGCGGAGCCCCCTTGAGAAATGAAAGGCAGAGGAATCCCTGTCAAAGGAAGTAAGCCTGTCACGGCACCAATATTTTCAAATATATGGAAGAGCAACATCATGATAAAACCAGTCGAAATGTAGGTGTAGAACTGGTTATTTGACTTAAGTGTAATCTTCAACATACGGTAGATGAGAAGCAAGTATAAAGCAACTACAAAGACTGAACCAATGAAGCCAAAGTCTTCCGCAATTACGGTGAAAATCATATCACTTTCACGTACTGGAATGAGGAGATTGGACACATTAAAACCTTGTCCAAACAAACCACCACTTCCAATCGCAATTTGTCCCTGCGCCTGTTGATAAGTCGTTGTTTGCGCAAAGTCAAAGGGATTGAGCCAGGCCAAAATACGGTTAATCTGGTAAGTTGGCATCCCAATCTGATGCAAGAAGGCACGTCCATCCTTGCTTATAAAGATGGCCATGAAGCCTACAACTGCAGTCACTCCTGTCGCAAAAACCGGAATGATAATCTTCCACGAAACACCCGAAAGGAGAACCATACCGGAAAAAATAGCTACAAAGACCAAGGCAGTCCCCAAGTCACTTTGTAGGGCTAGGAGGATCAAGACTGGTATGGTAAAGGCAATCATCCAACCAATCAATAGGAAATCCAAGGGAATAGTCCGTCGCCATTCCTTGTGTTTTTGAGTGAATCTTACAATGACTCGAGCTAATATCAAGATGTAGGAAATCTTCATGAACTCAGATGGTTGAAAGAGTGTTGTCCCTCCAATTGACACCCAGTTTTTAGCACCCGTAGAAGCTACTAAACTCGGATTGTAAAAAACAAGGGGGAGAACCATCAAGGCCAAACCTAAGACATAAAGATAGGGAGTCACCTTCCATAAAAACTCGGTATTAAAGAACATGACCACAAATCCAATGACAAGACCCAGGGCAATCCAAGCGATTTGCTGACCTAGAATTGGTAATACATTATTTGGATAGTCATGACTAACTGCTATATAAATGGCCACTACTCCAATCACTAGTAAACAAAACACTGGTAGGAGGAGGCTATAATCGACTCGAGAGTCGAAGGAACGTTTCATATTTTTTACCTTTTCTCTTTCTTGGATTTTTCTTTCATTCTATTGCGACGAGATTGGAGAAAATCTGCTACTGCAGACCCTAGCTGTTCTCTAGCAAGAACCCGAACTGTTCTTTCTTTTGACAAGGTTTGGGCGATTTGTTTGCCATAACGCTTGCTGACGACACGACTGTCTAGGATTACAGCAACCGAACCTTGGTCAGATCGTCTAACAGTACGACCTAATGCTTGTTTTAGCCGAATAATAGCCATCGGCAATTGATAATCATAGAAGGGATTTTTTCCTTCTCGTCGTAGTTCTTGGTTTAATTTTTTAGTTAACGGTTCTTGGGGATTTTGGAAAGGCAATCTCGGAATCACTTGAATCACGCAAGGATGGGTTGAAAAATCAACTCCTTCCCAGAAACTACCTGTTCCAAGTAAGATTTGGCGTTCACCTTTTTCAAAACGTTTTTTCAGTTGGCTTGGTTCCCCATTTTTATACTGAGCCAGATGCGGTTGGTCGAGCAAATCCGAAACTGCCAGCAACATCTCTTTTGAAGTAAACAAAACCAATAAGGCTTCTTGAAAGGCTTGTAAACTTCGAATGACAGAAGCCACTTCACTAGCATAGTCAAAAGGCGAAACTTCGGTAACGAGAGGAAAGTCATTGACTAGAAAGACTTCTTGTTGCTCCTGTTTTGCTACATCAAGCTTAACAAGCGGAGCGTCTGGAAATCCCAATAAATCTGCTAGGGAAACCCGTTTGCTGATTTCAAGTGTGGCCGATACTCCAAGGAGCCTACAATCTTCTGGCAATAGGTCTGCTAGTATAAAGCGGCCTTTTTTGCTTGAACAAATCAAGACATCCTTGCTCGATTTCTCTGCTGGAGCAAGCCAAAATTCACGGTCCGACGTAAAAAAGTTTGCCATCTCTCTATACTCTGGGAGAACTAGCTCCGAAAAATGTTGGCGCAAGTGTTCGAGAGAATCCAACCACTTTCCATTCTTAAGACCTGACTGATACTGCTCCATCAAGTAACGACATTCAAAACCTATACTCTCAAGCAAGCGTTTCTGAATCAAATCTTCCTCTGTCTCCAAGGACTTTTCGATTTGAGTAACAAGATCCTCAAGGCGATAAGCCTGCTGGGCTAGATTTTCGAGAGCTAGCAGCATTTTTTGAGCTTCATCCAAGATCAGCAAACGGTTGTTGACAAACTCTGGATTGTCTTCCAAACGAGTGACCAGATAGGCATGATTGGTCAGAAGAACATGACTGGTCTTGGCCTTGTCCTGCCCTCGTTTCCAAAAATCCTCTGTAGCAAATAAACTTTTCTTTGAAAGCTTGCCATCGTGGACTAGTTCTGGCAGAAAGTGCTGGTAGCGATAAAGCTGCCCGATTTCGTCCAAGTCACCTGTCTCTGACTCTGTTAGCCAGATAAGCAACTGCATTTTAAAGCGTGTGAAAAGGCGATTGGACTCTGCTCGATAGAGAACTCGGTGAAAGGCATCCAGGTTCAAGTAATTTTGAGGCCCCTTGAGACTATGAATCTCCAGATGGAAGACCTCTTTTAAGCGCTGACCTTCTTCTTGCATGATTTGATTTTGAAGAATTTTGGTCGGAACGCTCACTAGGATCCCTGCTTGACTCTCCAAGTTCAAAGCTGGGAGGAGATAACCATAAGTCTTGCCCAGTCCCGTTTGGGCTTGGATAAAGGAAGTTTGGTGTTCTTCCAATAATTGCTCAATCTTCTCCGCAAATTCCAGCTGTTGCGGACGCTCCTCCAGCCCCAATAAAGAAATGTTTTTAGCAAAGTCTTTGGATAACTTTCGTGGGACTAAAGCTTTGCTTTCCTTTTTGAGGAAAAGCCCATGAAGCTCCATCAAGTCTGGCGAAGATAAGAGAGATTGTTGCTGATAGACTTCCTCAATCACCAGATAACTTTCATAGAGAAGGTTGTCTGCAAGGTCTAACAAGCTTTCTAAGAGCCCTTTAGGTAGATCAAAAAGTTTTTGACGCATGTAAAGCAAGAGTTCAGCTGTTGCTTGAGCATCTGACAGGGCAGTATGGGCATGTTCCAGCTCAATGCCCAACTCTTGACAAAGGATACCTAGATTGTATTTTTCAAACTGAGGATATAGAACTTGGGCAAGCTCAACTGTATCCACCCGCAGTGTACGCAATTCATATCCTTCAAAAAAGAGAAATTCCGCAAGAAGGTTGGCATCAAACTGTACATTGTGCGCAACAAAAATACCGTCCTTAACCAATTCAAAAATTTTTCCGGCCACCTGAGAAAACTCTGGTGCCGCAGCCAAACGCTGATCGGTCAGACCTGTTAATTCTTTGATATGAGAATCCAAGGGTTCGTGGGGATTGACATCAGTCGCATACTGATCAATGATTTCACCATTCTCAATCACCACAATGCCTACTTGAATAATTTTTGCCTTGCTTCCGGTGCTGGTCGCCTCTAAATCAACGACCACATACCGATCATTTCTCGCATTCATCATTAAAAATTATATCAAAAAAAGCATGATTTGACACCCCTTAACTTTGATAACAATCTTGCTTCACTTTCGAGTTTGATTAAAAATCAAGGCCTTAAAAGTGAGAATTTCTCGCAAGTTCAGCAGTTGATTCCTGGTTCTGAGGTATTTAAAAACCTTTTCGAAAAAGCTACATCATCATAAAAAGACAACCAAGGTATTAGCTGCCTTTTTGAGATATTTTTTTCATTGTTTTCGGAAGAGCCTTGCTAATTTCTGTTGGCAAGACAAGATAGTTTTCTTGAGCTAGTTCTTGCGCGATAGCTGAATGAAGGTAAGTCGCTACCACCACTCTTTCATAGAGGCTGACTTGGTGAAACTGACCTGCAAAACCTGCAATCATCCCAGCCAGAGTATCTCCCATCCCACCAGTTGCTTGATAGGAGCCTCCAACCTCTAACTGATAATATTCAGGCTGACCAGCTTTCCAGATACGAGTTGCTGGACCCTTCTCGACTAGAATCGTTCCTTGAGGAAAAGTAGAAAGAGCCCTAGCAGTCGTCTCTGTATTTTGATGGTCAAGAACTATACCAGACAGTCTTTCCCATTCCTTTTGGTGGGGAGTTAAGATGAGCTGACTAGATGGGAATGGTAATTGACCTTTTGCTAAGATGCCCAAAGCACCGCCGTCTACAATCAAAATCTGGTCTTTTCTAAGGCTGTCACAGACCCGTTTTACAAGTTCTTCTCCAAATGCATCCTCTCGCAAACCCGGACCTAACAAGACAACTTCTGCCTTTTCCAACTGTTCTTTTAACAATTGCTGGTCTTGAAGAGAAAATGCCATGGCCTCAGGTAAAAGACTGTGCAGAGCCGGAATGTTCTCCTTATCCGTACCAACAGTCACCAAACCTGCCCCACTTTTGACAGCTGCAATAGCTGACATGATGATAGCTCCCCCATAAGGATAGGTCCCTCCCAGCAAGAGCAGGCGCCCGTAATCTCCTTTATGACTGTGACGAGAACGTTCAATAATGACTTTTTCTAGTAAAGCTTGATCAATCACTTTCATCGATTTTTCCTCAACTATCCTTTATCTGATTGTTTTAAAACAACTTGATAGACTTTCTTAGTCCACTCTTCTAAGTCTTCTCCAGCATAGTCAAGATAATGCACCCTATCTTGTATTTTAGTTGGAATAATATTTTCAAATTGGCACTTATTATGAGTTGGAATAATGCAAATATACAACTCACTTAATAAATTAAGCATGTCCTTAATTTTTGCAACATGGTAACCATCAAAAATATAACCAGGAACTTTAATCAAATCTGTATAGATAAAATGAAAACTTACTCCAGGAATAAACTTGTCTTGTAATTCTTCCTCTGAAGGAGCTCGATCTAATAAACGCTCCATCGCCAATCGATAACCAGAACTTGTATTTGACCATCCTAACATGACATAGTCAAAATAATCTTTCGGATCAGATGCAGCATTTCGACTATCCAAAACCAACTCCTCAGCACCTTTCCCAAAAGCTTTTACAGCAGATAAGAGCTGGCCTGTTTTAAAAATAGAAATCGCTGCATCTATAGTCGTAGTATGACTACAGTAGTCTGAAGTCACTAACTTCTTATGTAGATCATAAGTCGAAGCTACTCTTTTATCTGTAGGGATAAATGGTGGAAGAAAGAGATGCTGACAGATGTAATCTAAAATTTCTTCTTTTAAACAAGAATCAGCACACTCAATACTTGTTTGACGTTTATGAAGTTTTTCGTAAGCTATAAATTTAGCAATTTTTTCTAATTCCCACTCTTGAATATTTGGATAATCAATTAGTGCTAAGTAGTATATTCCATCCCATTGTAAACTATATTCCCCATTATAAATTTTTAAAATCATCTAATCACCTCACTCCATTATACAACAAAAAGGTACACACCTTGCAATTTGGATTACTATTTTTCTGTCTAACTTTTGGGGTACAATTCACCTCTCTTGCTTACACCTATATAAAACTGGAGAAGACCATGATTGTCTTCTCCAGTTTTTAGATGCCATCAACTTACAATAGTTGAAAAAGAAACCAATTTTTAATCATCGACTAATATCTACAAATAGGATAGCATTAGACGCACAAACTAATCCTCTTTTCGTTTTGCAGTTAATAGGGCTGCTGACAAGGCCAAGCTAACACCTGCCAAGAAAATGGCTGTTTCAGATTCTCCCTCACCTGTTTCTGGTAATCTATTTTGCTCTTCTTTTACTACTGAAACATTTGGTTTTATAGTCTGGTCATGAGCTAATAGCTCTACTGGATAATCTGGTTTTTCAAGAACAGGCGCTTCCTCATTTCCTACCGTGGCTAGAACACCATGATACTCTGGAAGTTTATGTTCTAGAGCCATTACAGCATTAACGCCACCCTTAAATTCAGGTTTCTCAACGCTTGGTGCCGCTTGATCTCCTACAGTAGCAAGAGTTCCTGTGTATTCTGGAACTTCGTTTACTGCTGCTTCTACAAAGTTAGCACCTCCTTTGAATTCTGGAACTTCATTGACTGGAGCTGGCTCCTCGCCTTTACTACTTGAAATAGATGCTTTCACTCCTACTTCAACAATGCGATCCTGAGCCTTTCTTTCTTCAGAATGAACAAGACTTCTAGTAGTACCCAAAACTTGAATATAGTCAACTTTTTCTCCATCTTGTCCTTCAGAAACGATACGACGTTGACCTTGAGCAAGTTCAGGGTTTTCACGAATAACTTCTTTAAACGAAAGCGGAGTCTTTTCAATTTCCAAACTTGGAGTTTCTGCTACTAAGTTCTTAACGCCTTCTGTTGGTGTTGTTTGGAAGGTAGACTTAAAGTGTAAACGATATTCTTTCACCAGATTTCCATCTTTGGAAACAAGACGAACCAGTGTTGGAAGATTGGCATTTCCAGAATCCACAACTGTAACTACTCCATGTCCACTAGTTGTTGCAGTGACTTTTGGTTTTGAACCCATTGTTGTTAGAGTGTAATCTGTCACATTTGGATCAAAGTTTTCCAATGCTTTTCCGTCGATCGAAATAGTCGCTGATGGTGTTTCCACTTCTGATCCCTTGCCTGCAGAGTAGGCTGTAAATTCTACAAGTGCAAGACCATTGGTGGTAGCCTTACGAGTCATGCGCGCACGAATAGCTGTCGTTTGAACCGGTTCAAAGTTAAACTCGATTGGTTTGCCAGCTACTAATTCTCCAGAAGCTTTGTAAGAAATTGGTGCCCAATTTTCTGCCTTGTTAAATGGATGATCGGCATTTTCTTCGTAACGAGAAATCGTACTTGGTTCTGTAAAAGCAGGACCAATATATCTTTCTAGAACCATTTTCTCTGGAGCATCTGTGCCACTATCTTTAAAGAACTGAATGGCTACTTTCCCAATAGATTGAGAAGCAATTTTTCCATCCTTCTTAAAGAGTAATCCAACAGAAGTTTCTTGATTTTTCGGAGTACGAGACCAGTTTGTCCAACGTCCATCTTCATTGTATTTTCCATCATTGATATAGAAAATTCGATCATGTGAAGCTGCTTGAGTATCGTTCGTTGTCGAAGCAAAGGCTTTAGAATCAGTTTCATTGTTGCTTGGATTTTCTGAAATGACTTGATTGCCTTTAGCAACAACTGTCACCTGCATTTTAGTCGTTAGATTTGTACCAATGACATGACCGGTAACTTCAAATGTTCCCTCATGCTCTGTCGCATGTTCAGGAATAGCATCCCACTTCACTGCAAGTTTATCTGTAGTCCAATTAGTTGAAGTTGGATAATAAACACTTACTTCTGAAGGAAGTTGAAGATTGTCTCCAACATTCAAGATTTTAGCACTGTTTTCTGCAGCAAGAGGTTGACTAGTTTCTCTCTCATCATTGCGGAAAATTCGATATTCTTTCAACACCGTACCATCTTCTGCTTTCAAGATGAGACGTGTTGCACCTTTTGGACTTGTTGCAGGAACAACTGTTACCAAACCATTATTGCTAGCTGTTGCTGTGATTTGTTTGCTAGATTGAGGAATATAGTAATCTGTCTTAGATGGATTAAAATGTTCAAGATCCTTGCCATCTACCTTGATAGAAATCTCTGAACTTGTTTCACTTAAGACCTTGTTTCCAAGCACAGTTAGCTCTGTCAGACCAACACCTGATGTTCCATCTGCTTTCTTCATACGAATACGAACAGCGTAGGTTTCGACCTTGTCAAATGTGAAGTGATTTGTTTGAGTTGCAGACAGCTGACTTGGAGCATGTAAGTTTTCAACTGCTTTCCAATTGTCTGGATTATTAAATGGATGATTGCTATCTCGTTGCGCATGACTGACATCACTTGGTAAATCTGGAATTTCTTTACCTACATAATATTCAACTACATATTCTTTTGGAAGACCAATTGCTCCATCAGTATAGAAATCAACCGACAAATTGTTGACAAAACGCTTCGTCAAGTCTCCTGAATTACCAAATAAGATAGAAGCCCAGTCGTTATCAGTATTTGTTCTCCAAGTAGTCCATCTATTTTTAGCATCTGATGGCCTTCTTGATACAGTCAAATCGTTCAAGGTGTTGGCTGTGTCATCTCCTCCTGTATTGGATACAATGGCAGCTGGTAATTGTGAACCTGTCCATTGTTTAGAGATATTATTTCCAGCAACCACTTGACTAGACACTCGAACATGAGCTTTAGTTGTCAGATTGCTACCTACTAAACGACCATTGATTTCATAGACCCCTTCAGTTTGACTAAAGTTGGCTGGAACCTGATCCCAAACAACATCTTTATAGATAGTTGTTCCGTTAGAATGGTAAGCCCGAACATTAGCTGGCAATTGAACCGTCTCACCCTTAGGTACTGTGAGACTGATTTCCTCTGCAACTTGCAATCCTTCAACCGTTACAGTCGCTTGAGCTTCAATATCTGTGCCTTCCACATGTCCTTTAAGCGTAAAGCTATGATAGTGCCCCAACTCTTTTTCATCTACCTTATCCCAAGCTACAGATACTTTGCGTGGCAAGCCCTTATCAAATTCTGCTCCAACTTCTTTAGGTAGATTCGGTTGCTGATTGATATCTGTAGAAACAGACACAGGATGAAGTTTCACAATCTTCTTGCTGACTTTATTTTCTTTAATCACCACTTCAGTGGTTACAGATTCTGTTTTCTCTGTTTGATTATCGATTCGAGGTGTCAAAGTCACTCTTCCCTTAGCATAGAGCAATAGATTCTGACCATTCACCTCAAGATGTCCCCCATCAGATGATTTAGCTTCTAAGTGAATATCTGAAGCCGAAAACTCTGTTTGTGAACCATCCTCATAACGACCAATGACGTGATAAGTTAATACTTGATCTTCAGTGGCAGTTTCTTTTCCTTCTACAACCACTTCCAAACGTTTCAAAGCAGGAGCTTCCTTCACAAACTGAATTAAGTAAGTTTGAACCAAGTCACCCTTTTGGTCACTCAAGAAGACAGAAGCCTGATAACCATTATCAGCAGAAGCTTGCTGAACAGTTACTTGATATCCGGTAGTCTGAGCTCCAACACTTGGAATAGTTGCAGTGTAAGGAAGGGATACACGGTAATAGGTCTTGCCAGACTCAAAATTCTCAAGAGCTTTATCCCCAACAGTAAGTCCTGTAATGCTACTTGTTGTTTCCTTACTACTTGCGATAAAGGTTGCAGTCACTTCACGGTCGTCATCTACCAATTTACCAGTAGCCTCCGTACGTCCACCTTCCTTGTTCAAAGCAGCAGGGTCTTTCAAGGTCCAAGAAACAACATCAGTATCAATCAAGCTACCATCTGTCAGAACAGCTGTGACCGTTTTATCCAAATCAGCCGCATTCGTTCCAACTGGGACTGTAGCAACTTTTGGTAACCATCTATCTAAAGCAATCACTTTAACAAGTGCCTCAGCTGGGGTTTCCAAACCTTCCACTCGTCCAGAGACTTTCTTTTCACCTGCACTTGTAAGCAAGTCTGATGGCACGTCCCATGTTACAGTCTTTTCCTCAACACTACCATCGCTATAAATAGCTGTTACTGTTTGAGGCAATTCAGGATTTGTTGTCACGTCAGTTGTTGCTTTTACAGGAGCAAAGGCTACAAAGTGACGGTTTTCTTTCTTACCAGACACAGTTGCGACTGTTGCGCTATCAGAAGTTAAACCAGCAGAATCTGCATAAAGAGTAAATTTACCTTCTTTTTCTGTTGATTTTACAATGACAACCCCTTTACCATTGAAAGCACGTCTTTGCCATGTTCCATCTGCTTGAGCTTTGTAGCGTTCACGACTAGCTTGTTCTCCATTATCCACACCAACGATTTGTCCCTGACCATGAAGATTGAAATGAACAAGATTGTTAGCTGTTGGAACCACATTCCCATCACCATCAACAATTTCGTAATGGATGTAGGATAGGTCTTTTCCATCTGCAGTGATAACATGCTCTTCTTTAGTCAGACGAACTCTTGCTGGCTCCCCAGCAGTTGTCACACTATCACGCGCAATTTCATTCCCATTTTCATCTTGAGCAATCGCAGTCAGTGTACCTGGTTGGTATTTCACAAGCCACTCAAGATACAATTCACTTGGTTTAGCCCCCTCATGATATGGACGTCCATCTTCTGTCGTTTTCTTAGTAAATTCCTTTTTACCAAGTGACTCTCCATTTAAGAACAATTCGACGCTTGCAGCATTTGAGAAGGTACGAACCGGAACCTTTCCATCAACCAGCATCTTGCGTTCCTTAAGGGTCTCTTCAGTCCAGTTCCAATGTGGTAAAATGCGAACAGTTGGCTTTTCTTTAGCACTATACCATTCACTACGGTAAAGGTAGAAATCATTCTTTGGTAAACCAGCTGTATCAATAATACCAAAGTAAGAGCTCTTGACAGGTGTACTATCTTGGTTATGCCATGGAGTCGGTTCTCCAATATAGTCAATTCCTGTCCAGATAAATTGTCCAGCATAGCCAGCACGATCACGGTCAAAAGTCCATGATTCAGTAGCTGTTCTTCCCCATCCAACACGGTCATTACCATAGTCAGATTGTTCATAGTCACGATTTGGACGATTGTCATGTCCAAGGATTTGAGCAGGGTTATAATAAGAATCACGCGTTCTAGTAGCTGAAGAGGTTTCAGAACCATAAATGAGCCAGTCTGGATGAGCACTACGAACCGCATCATAAAAACGTTCACCATAGTTCATACCGACAGCATCCATGATTTCTGCGAGTTTCAAGAAATCACCTGTCGCTGCACGACTAAATTTATTTTCACCCATGGTGACATAACGTTCAGTATCAATCGCCTTGATAATAGCCTTCAGACGTTTAGCTGTCTCGATAGAACGAGGACTACCATTTGCCTCCTCTACCTCATTTCCAAGAGACCACATGACGATAGACGGATTGTTCTTATCACGTTCTACCATTGTTCTGAGATCAAAATCAGACCACTTCTCACCCTTCTTAGCCTCCGGATGAGTTGCATCTTGATCAAAGAACCGTCCATAGTCGTAAGTCTTCTTGCCACCATACCAAGTATCAAAAGCTTCCTCTTGAACCAAGAGACCTAAACTAGCTGCAGCATCAAGCAACTGAGGACTCGCTGGATTGTGGGTTGTTCGAATAGAGTTAACCCCCATATCTTTCAAGAGTTTTAATTTACGATAGGTAGCCTTATAATTCTCTTCTGCCCCCAAGGCTCCATTGTCATGGTGAATACTTACTCCGTGGAATTTCATGCGTTCACCATTCAGAGAGAAACCTTCCTCAGCAGTCCAATTGAAATAACGGTAACCAAATGTATCTTCTGTTACATCAACTAGTTGACCTTCTTTATAAACCTTTGTTTTCAACACATACAGTTGAGGATGATAACTTTTTGTCGTCCAAAGAGTTGGTTTATTAACTAGGATTGTTTGTCTGAAATCTGCAGTTTCATTTTCTGCTAAATTCTTCGTTTCAGAGCGGACTAATTCTGAAACAACCTTACCTTCCTTAGTAAAAATTTGTTGTTCCACAAAGACTTTAGCAGCCTTCTTATCCGTATTTTTAATCTTACTTTGAACCTGTGTTTCAACATTCCCTTCTTTTTGCTCAGCAAGTTTTGGAGTAGTGATATGATTACCATTTTCGGCAACATGGACTTTATCACGATAACTAAGGGTTACATCACGATAAATCCCACTTCCTGAATACCAACGACTACTTGGTTGCTTATTGGTCACTTGAACAGTAATTGAATTTTCACTACCATCCTTGTTTAAAAATTCTGTGATATCATATGAAAAATGATTATAGCCACTTGGATAATGTCCGACAAATTTACCATTTACATAGACTTTTGAATCCATGTAAACCCCATCAAAATTGATACGAACATCCTTATTCTTGTCAGCTTCATTTAATGTGAAAGTCTTACGATACCAAGCTGTTCCACCATTTAACTGCCCACCTTCATTACGAGCGGGAGATTTGTGATCAAAGTCAAAATAAATACTCCAATCATGAGGAAGATTCAATTTAGACCAATCATGAACATCCACATCTTTTTTTGAAAAATCTCCTTGGGCATTTAGTTTAAAATACCAATCTTTATTAAAATCTTGTTTTCGTTCCGATAATAGCTGTTTTTCCTTTTCAACTTCGGCTTTGTTTGACTCTCTAGACAGCACTTGCGATTTTTCAGAAGAAGATTTGATCTCTGTGTCTGCTTTCACTTGGTCCTTTTCAGAAGTTTTTTTAGAATCCTCTTTTACTTCTGTTCCAGCTTTTACTGCAGATTCAACAGGCTTTGGCTTTGCCTCTTCAGATTTCTGTTTGTCCTCAACCTTAGTTCCTTCTTCTACTTTATTTGGAGTTTCCCCTTTAGGACTAACCAATTCACGACTACCCTCATTAGCAAGTGTAGTAGGTTCTGTATCCTTAGCAACTTTATCTTCTGCAGATTCAGCTTTTGGTTTTACAAACTCTCGCCCACCATTCTCATCAGCCTTTGCGATAGCAGCTGCCACATCATCGGGAAGCTTATCTAAAGGTTGAGCTTGATGAACAGTTGTTTCTTCTGTTTGAGCATTGGATGAAGCCAACTCCTCAGCTTGGACAGCAGAAATACCAAATATACTAGCCCCAATCATTACAGATGCCGCACCTATTGCAAATTTACGAATGCTATAATGACAACGTTTATCAAAAAGTCTTTTGTTCATTAAAATCCTCATTTCTTTTTCTTGATACAAAGTAAGCGTTTACTTTATTTTAAAAAATAACCTCCTTCTGAATACACAAACAAGTACCAAGTTTTATAATGTATTTTATATATTAAATATATCAAAAGGCACCTTAAATTGCAATTATTTTCCATTAATTTAACCCAATAAAATGATATATAAGAAGGGGTCATTTAAAAGGAATAGTTGCAATGAAAATAGCTTTCGGTTCTAGACTCTTTCTACTACAAATTGAATTCCATTAATATCTTTTTCAAACTTCAAATTTATAGTTTATAGACTGCATTACTCTACATAAAAAGAAGGCGAACCTCCTTCTACACTATTTTCCCTTAAATTCCGCAAAAGTCTGTAAGATTTTAGCTGCCACTGCTGGAGAAGGAGCTCCTTTTAGCTCTAACGTGTCATCTGCATATGGAGTAAGGCCGGCAAAATCTCCTATCTGGACAGAATAGAGAGACGTTTTAAATAGTTCAATATCGTTTTGGTCATTTCCAAAAGCGATGAAGTTCTCCCCACATAATTTTTCAACAGTTGTCGCCTTATGAGTATCCAAGGGATTAACATAAAGGCACTTTTCATGCGCATGATAGGAGAGATGAGCCTGCCCCAGTCTTTCTAACTGACCAAGTAGATCATCAAGCAACTCCTCATGGTCACCCATATAAACGACTACCTTAATCGGAGTCCCTAAGTCCTCAAGTTTCTGATGACGAGCCACCTTTAGGGGATCCACACTAGAGATAAATGGAATTTTTTCCACAATCTGACCACTGTAGTCAAAGCAATCATCTACAAAGAAAGGGAGATTATAAGTCTGGCAATAATCCACTAGCGCCTGATAAACTCTAGCATCGAGATTCCTTTCGAAGATAGCCTTCCCCAAATGATAGGCTACGCCACCATTCAACCCTATGACCAAGCGCTGACTGAGTTTAGGGCCTAATAAACCCAAGCAATCCCGATAAGAGCGAGCTGAGGCAAACACAAGCTCATGCCCATAATCTTCAGCCTTTAAAAGAACCTGCTGAATCTCCTCATCAATAGTCATGTAGTCAAAAGATAGCGTTCCATCCAGGTCAAATACGAATTTCATCTTCCTAGTCCTTGTTTAGTGTTCGAAGCGCTGCCTGATAGGTTTGCTCCATTAGCATGGTAATAGTCATAGGACCAACTCCACCCGGTACAGGTGTGATGTGGCTAGCAAGTGGTGCAACAGCATCATAATCAACATCTCCACAAAGCTTGCCATTTTCATCTCGGTTCATCCCAACATCAATGACAACCGCTCCTGGTTTGACAAAGTCAGCAGTCACAAACTTAGCGCGACCGATTGCAACCACAAGAATATCCGCCTTAGCAGCAACCTTGGCAAGATGATGGGTACGTGAGTGGGTCAAGGTCACAGTCGCATTCTTGGCTAAAAGAAGTTGGGCCATCGGTTTTCCAACGATATTTGAACGACCGATAACAACCGCATTTTTACCTTCTAGATCAATCCCATATTCATGAAACATCTCCATAATTCCTGCAGGTGTCGAAGGAATCATAACTGGATGACCAGACCAGAGGCGACCCATGTTTAGGGGATGGAAACCATCCACATCTTTTTCGGGGTCAATGGCTAATAAAACTGCCTCTTCGCAAATATGTTTTGGCAAAGGTAACTGGACCAAAATCCCATGCCAAGCTGGATCTTGATTGTATTTGGAAATCAAGTCTAACAATTCCGCTTGGGTAATGGTCTCTGGAACTCGCACTACTTCACTACGGAAGCCAGCAGCGAGAGCTGACCGTTCCTTGTTGCGAACGTAGACTTGGCTGGCAGGATTGTCCCCCACCAAAATCACCACCAATCCTGGAACTAAACCTGTTTCTTCTTTTAGTTTGGCAGTCTTTTCAGCCAACTGTCCTTGTAACTTAGCCGCAAGAGCCTTCCCATCAATAATCTGAGCCATATCTCTTCTCTTTTCTATCAAATATCCTCTATTATATCAAAAAATAACTCGCCATCCTAACACTTCTTTCCTAATGGACCTTATAGTCTGAAACTATAAGAAAAAGCCCTTGTCGAGCTTTTATGCCTATTTATACTAGGTAAAACTGTCATGCTTTCTTTTTGACTTTTGGAGCCGGTAAGACTTCATACATCTCCTTGATTAATCTCATTAGAAATGATTTATCTTCAATGTCTTCTATCAAAATCATCTCCTTAGCTCCTTCATAAGGACGTTCAAGCCTAGTCTGTCCCAGTTGATCCATGACCACCTTCACAGGCTTCAGTAACAAACGGTTATCATAGATTCCCCCAATAATCTTCCCACGATAATAAAGGATATACTCTCCCATCATTGGACGATAACTCATCTCCTCTAGCTCTGATAGCTGTTCGAGAATAAAATCTAAATATTCTTCACTGGAAGCCATGATGCCTACTCCATTTCTTCTAAAAATGAGGTATTACAAAACCTTACTCAAAAATTCCTTGGTTCGTTGTTCTTTTGTTTGATCAAAAATCTCCTCTGGTGTTCCATCTTCAACAACAACTCCATCCGCCATAAAGATAACACGGTCTGCTACCTCACGCGCAAAGCCCATTTCATGAGTCACAATCACCATAGTCATCCCTGACTTGGCAAGGTCTTGCATAACAGCTAGAACTTCTCCAACCATCTCAGGGTCTAGGGCTGAAGTCGGCTCATCAAAGAGCAAAACATCTGGTTCCATAGCAAGTCCACGTGCAATGGCAATCCGTTGCTGCTGACCACCTGACAAACTCTGAGGATAGGCCGTCGCCTTATCTGGCAAGCCAACTTTTTCTAACAGTTCCTGTGCTCTTTTCTCCGCAACTTCCTTGCTTTCACCTTTGGTTTTAATTGGTGACAAAGTGATATTTTCCATGACTGTCATATTGGGAAAGAGGTTGAATTGTTGGAATACCATACCCATCTTTTCACGCATGGCAAAAAGGTCATTTTTCTTATCTGTGATATCAACTCCTTCAAAGATAACCTTACCTTTACTTGCTTCTTCAAGGAGATTCATCGAACGAAGGAGGGTTGATTTCCCGCTCCCTGACGGACCGATAATGACCACAACTTCTCCTCGTTTAATCTCAAGGTTGATGCCTTTTAAAACTTCATTTTTCCCAAAAGACTTATGTAGTTCTTCAATTTTAATCAAGGTTTCTGTCATTATTTCTTGTCTCCTTGTCCAATATGTTTTTCAAATGCTTTCAACGCCACTGTCAAAACAGAGGTCATAATCAAATAGTAAAAGGCTGCAAATAAAAGAGGAGTCAGCGGTAAATAAGTTGTTGTTGCTACTGTCGTTGCACCATTCCACAACTCCATCACCCCAATCGCAGACAAGAGGGAGCTATCCTTGATAATGGTGATAAATTCATTTCCCAGCGCTGGAAGAATATTTTTTATAGCTTGTGGCAAAATGACATAACGCATGGCATTTTTCGGACGAATACCAAGAGAGTAAGCGGCCTCTAACTGCCCTTTAGGAACCGCATTGATCCCCGCACGAACAGTTTCTGAAACGTAAGCTCCACTGTTCATAGAAATAATCAGAATACCAGGAATCAAACGAGAAAGATCAACTCCTAAAATCCCCACTTGGATAGTTGGAGCGTTGATATGCATAAGGGCAAAAGCAATCATAATCTGAACCATCATTGGCGTCCCACGGAAAATCCAAACATACACATTTGCAAACCAAACGAGCGGTTTAAAGCGTGAACGTTGGGCAAAGGCCAGTAACACACCTATAATGGTCCCTAAGCAGACAACAAGGATGGAAATCAATACGGTAATCAGAGCACCATAGTTAAAATATGGTAAATACTTTGGTAAAAAAGAAAAATTCATATTCAATCAACTTTCTATGTATTAGATTGTATGATTATAACATGAATTGAATTAAAATGCAATCCTTTTTCCCTAATTTTAACAATTAACTTGATAGAATAGAGAAATAGAGAGAAATCACAGTTTTTTTCTAGTCAACTACCTCTTGTTTATGGTAAAATAGAAACGATAAGAAATGGAGGAGAATCATAATGGAATCACATTTGGTTAGAATCATTAACCGCCTAGAAGCAATGACAAAAGATGGTGGAAATCTAAAACGTAATTTTGAACGTGAAGGTGTTGTTGTCGCAGAAGTTGCATACAGCCATGACGAAGAAAACGGATCACTCTTCACCCTTCGCGATGTAGAAGCTCGTGAAACTTATACCTTTGATAGCATTGATTTGATTGCAATGGAGATCTACGAACTTCTTTACTAATATAAAAACAACGGGCAGTAAGTCCCGATGAATGAGAATCCTTTTTGTCACCACAAATGGGATTTTTTCTTACCTTCAATGTCGCTTGATTCTCCATGAATTCCTCTTTTAAAAACGACCACTTCCCAATCTTTTTACTTGCTTTACACCTTAATCATGTTATAATGAGAGTATAAAACTTTGACTATTATTGACCTTTTTCTTAGGCCAAGTATAAGAATGAAATGAGGTAGATGTATGCTCTGTCAAAACTGTAAAATAAACGACTCAACAATTCATCTGTATACCAACATCAATGGACAGCAAAAGCAAATTGATCTCTGTCAAAATTGCTATAAAATTATCAAAACAGATCCAAATAATACCCTCTTTAAAGGAATGACTGACTTAAATAATCATGACTTTGATCCTTTTGGTGACTTTTTCAATGATTTGAACAATTTCAAACCTTCTTCTAATAACGTCCCTCCAACTCAATCTGGTGGGGGATATGGAGGAAACGGTGGTTATGGACCTCAAAACCGCGGACCTGTTCAAACACCTCCTCCTAGTCAAGAAAGAGGACTCCTAGAGGAGTATGGTATCAACGTGACTGAAATAGCTCGTCGAGGAGATATTGACCCTGTTATCGGCCGAGACGAGGAGATTATCCGCGTTATCGAAATCCTCAACCGAAGAACCAAGAACAACCCTGTCCTTATCGGAGAACCAGGTGTTGGTAAAACTGCCGTTGTCGAAGGTTTAGCTCAGAAGATTGTCGATGGTGATGTTCCCCATAAACTCCAAGGCAAGCAGGTCATCCGTCTGGATGTGGTTAGTCTAGTTCAAGGAACAGGGATCCGAGGCCAATTTGAAGAACGTATGCAAAAACTCATGGAAGAAATTCGCAAACGCGAGGACATCATCCTCTTTATCGATGAAATCCATGAAATTGTTGGCGCTGGATCTGCTGGCGATGGCAATATGGATGCAGGAAATATCCTCAAACCAGCCCTTGCCCGTGGTGAATTGCAACTGGTCGGTGCCACTACTCTCAATGAATACCGAATCATTGAAAAAGACGCTGCCCTAGAGCGCCGTATGCAGCCTGTCAAGGTAGATGAACCAACTGTCGAGGAAACCATTACCATCCTCAAAGGGGTTCAAAAAAAATACGAAGACTACCATCACGTCAAGTACACAGACGCTGCTATCGAAGCTGCTGCAAATCTTTCCAACCGCTACATCCAAGACCGCTTCTTGCCAGACAAGGCTATTGACCTGTTGGATGAAGCTGGTTCTAAAATGAATCTGACACTGAACTTTGTTGATCCTAAAGTGATTGATCAGCGTTTAATTGAAGCTGAAAATCTCAAGGCTCAAGCTACTCGAGAGGAAGACTTTGAAAAGGCTGCTTATTTCCGCGATCAGATTGCCAAGTACAAAGAAATGCAGAAAAACAAGGTGACTGACCAAGATACTCCTATCATTAGCGAGAAAACTATTGAACATATCATTGAGCAGAAAACCAATATTCCTGTCGGAGAGCTCAAAGAAAAAGAACAGTCTCAGCTTATCCATCTAGCAGACGACCTCAAAGCTCATGTCATTGGTCAAGATGAAGCTGTCGATAAGATTGCCAAAGCCATCCGTCGTAATCGTGTTGGACTTGGAACTCCTAACCGGCCAATCGGAAGTTTCCTCTTTGTCGGACCAACTGGTGTCGGTAAGACAGAACTTTCCAAACAACTAGCCATTGAGCTCTTTGGTTCTGCTGACAGCATGATTCGCTTTGATATGAGTGAATACATGGAAAAACACAGTGTGGCTAAGTTGGTCGGTGCCCCTCCAGGTTATGTTGGCTACGATGAAGCTGGTCAGTTAACGGAAAAAGTTCGTCGCAATCCTTACTCTCTCATCCTTCTCGACGAAGTTGAGAAAGCTCATCCAGATGTCATGCACATGTTCCTTCAAGTCTTGGATGATGGTCGTTTGACAGATGGGCAAGGACGAACAGTTAGCTTTAAGGATGCTATCATTATCATGACCTCAAATGCGGGTACCGGTAAGGCCGAAGCCAGCGTTGGTTTTGGAGCTGCTCGTGAAGGCCGAACCAACTCTGTTCTCGGTGAACTCGGCAACTTCTTTAGTCCTGAGTTTATGAACCGTTTTGACGGCATCATCGAATTTAAACCTCTCAGCAAGGACAACCTTCTCCAAATCGTCGAACTCATGCTAGCGGATGTCAACAAACGCCTCTCTAGCAACAATATCCACCTCGATGTGACAGACAAGGTCAAGGAAAAGTTGGTTGACTTGGGATATGATCCAAAAATGGGGGCACGGCCACTCCGCCGTACTATTCAAGACCATATCGAAGATGCTATCACAGACTACTACCTTGAAAACCCAAGTGAAAAAGACCTCAAAGCAGTTATGACAAGCAATGGTAAGATTCAAATCAAATCTGCCAAAAAAACTGAAAAAATCAAAGAGAATACTTCTGAAAGAGAAGATTAGAACTCATAAAAAAGAACAGGAAATCTTGTTTCCTGTTCTTTTTTAATTCTCTTCTTGAACTTGATAGCGAAGAATTGTTTTCAATTTGCTTGGCTCCGTTCGATGAAGATTATTGAGATAAATTTCTCGGTGAACTTCCGAAGTTCTTTTGAGCTTATGAAGTTGACAAAAATGCTCCATCTCTGCAAAAGTCTCATTTTCAGTATCAAAAGGTCCTACATGAAGCATAGCAAGGATTTGGCCTTCTTCTATCTTTTCAAAACGAACAGCCTCATAGAGAGGATTTGGCTTCTTGATTTTGACCTCTTCCAGAGCTTCCTCAAATAGTTCTCTCGTAATAAAATCGGGTTGCCCAATCATAATACTATAAGAAAGCTCACTTTTTACCAGTTCTCCCTCCTTCTCCTTTTTCCATACCCCTTCTAAAGGAAAAACAGTAAAATCAGTGTAAACCTCATCCAGAGGAGCTTTTTTATACTTCATCTTTATCGCATAAGCTAAGGCATATAAGGCCCCTACTCGTTCTGAAAAATCTTCTTGATTTGGATCTCCTTTACCTTCAATCACGATATAGGATTGATCTGGCACCCGCAAAATGCTGGGTCTAGCCTTCACTTGATAAAGATCTTTCGCTTCTTTTCTCCATTCGTATTTCATTTGGTTCTTCTCCTTTCTGTCTCTAGTATAGCATTAAAACCCTGACATCTTTTGTCAAGGTTTGTAAAGTTTTTGGATTTTTTCTACTCTAGAAAGCAGTTCCTTCTTCACATAATCGGGTTCGAGTATTTCCACTCCATCTAAATAAGACAGGAGGTAAGTATACATGCTTTCGTGGTCAGGTAGGACAGTCTTGACATAATAATATCCATCTTTCCCCAAGCTAATCTCATCTTCTGAAAAATCTTCATAAACCCGGAAAGCAAGATTGGGACTAAACTTCAAGGAAACTTCGATTTGATGTGCCACTTGATCTGAACCATCAACGCAATCCTCCACATTTTTCTGCTTCACAGTTTCAGTTGTTAGGTGATAGTTCCTAATTCTAGACAGTTTGAAAAAACGCCACTCTTCTTTCAAACAACAGTAGGCATGAAGATACCAATCTCTCTTTTTAAATATGAGTTTAAAAGGTTCAACTGTACGAACCGTTTTCTGACCACTCCCACCCAGATAAGTGACCACCAGTCGCCTCTTCTCTAGAATAGCTTGTTTGATGTTATCAAATAATTCTTTTTGACCTTCTCGCTTCCTCCAGTCAGTCAAGTCTACTTCTATCCAAGGGCTGGTAGAAACTTGAAAAATAGATTCCAATTTTTCAAGCAACAGGTCTTGCCTATCATCGGTCAGGGATTGAATCCCTTGCAAAGCTGACAGAAGTTCTAATTTTTCATCCTCCGACACGAGAGTACGATCCAGAACAAAGTCCTTCATTAAAAAGATTCCGCCCGCCTTTCCAGGTACTGAATATAGAGGGATCCCCGCCATACTCAACCGCTCAATATCGCGATAAATCGTTCGTACAGATACTTCAAACAATCGAGCTAATTCAGGAGCCGTTGTACTGCCTTTTTCTAAAAGTAGATATAGGATACGAAATAGTCTTGATTCTGCCATAAAATCACCTCTCTTTTATTATACCAGTTATAGTGCTAGGGTTGGAAAGTTTAACTAGACAAGTATTGATCAAGACAAAGTAGCTATTTCTGCACAAGTTCGTTGGTTTATTCTTGACAGCTAGCCCCTCGTCCATTATGATAATAATAAAGATACTAGAGAATGAGGAAAATGCAATGGCAAACCCAACTTTTGGTGATAAAAAAGAAAATGTGACCTACCAGCCCCGCTATGGTGTGTACGCAGTTATTCCGGATGCGGAGAAAAAACAAATTGTCCTAGTTCAAGCTCCCAATGGTGCTTGGTTCTTGCCAGGTGGAGAAATTGAAGCAGGCGAAGATCATCAAGAAGCACTGAAGAGAGAACTAATCGAAGAACTTGGCTTTACAGCTGAGATTGGAACCTATTATGGGCAAGCTGATGAGTATTTCTACTCTCGCCACCGTGATACCTACTACTACAATCCAGCTTATCTCTACGAAGCTATTTCTTTTCAAGAAGTACAAAAACCATTGGAAGATTTTAATCATATTGCTTGGTTTCCTATTGATGAAGCAATTGAAAAACTCAAACGTGGTAGCCATAAATGGGGAATTGAAGCTTGGAAAATCCAGCATGGAATTGGCTAAAATACACGATTTTATCCAAAAAGTGCTATAATAGAGTTAGAAAATCGGAGGAACTGTTATGAAGCTTATCAATACGACAAACTCACACTCGCAACTTGTTAAAAGCCAATTAGAAAGCACAGACGCAACTCTTGTCGAGGTCTATTCTGCTGGAAACACAGATGTAGTTTTCACACAAGCCCCGCTTCACTATGAAATCCTCATTTCCAACAAACACCGTGCTATTCGTGAACCTGAAATCGAAACTATCCAAGACTTCTTCTTAAAACGTAAAATCGACAAGGAAAGCATTGATGAAGCCAATATCAAGACGCTTTATTCTGATAAATTGATTGAGATTTCAATCCCTATAAAATAAGAAGACCAGCCAAAAGCTGGTTTTCTTTTGCAAAAAAAGATTGGTAGTTTCTACCAATCTTTTAGTTTTATTTCACAGCTTCTTTCAAAGCGTCTACCTTGTCCAAACGTTCCCAAGGAAGGTCAATATCTGTACGTCCCATGTGTCCATAAGCCGCTGTTTGACGGTAAATTGGACGTTTGAGATCCAGCATTTGGATAATTCCTGCAGGGCGAAGGTCAAAGATTTGACGCGCTGCTTTTTCAAGCTTGCTTTCAGCTACCGTTCCAGTACCAAAAGTATCGATACGGACAGAAACAGGCTGCGCAACACCGATAGCGTAGGCCAATTGCACTTCTGCCTTCTTAGCAAGACCTGCTGCAACGATGTTCTTGGCAATGTAGCGAGCTGCATAAGAGGCTGAACGGTCCACCTTCGTCGCATCTTTACCAGAGAAGGCACCACCACCATGGCGAGAGTAGCCACCATAGGTATCCACGATAATCTTACGACCAGTCAAACCTGAGTCCCCTTGAGGTCCACCGATTACAAAACGACCAGTTGGATTGATGAAGAATTTTGTTTGTTCATCCAAGTAAGAAGCCGGGATCACCTCTTTGATAACCTTGCTAATCACATCATTGTGAATTTGTTCATTGCTAACTTCTGGATCGTGCTGAGTTGAAATCACGACTGTGTCCACACGTACCGGACGGTCATTTTCATCATACTCAACTGTAACTTGTGATTTAGCATCTGGACGGAGATAGCTGGTTTCACCAGACTTACGAAGTTCTGCCAAACGACGAACTAGCTTGTGGCTGAGTGAGATTGGCAATGGCATGAGTTCTTCTGTCTCATCCACCGCAAATCCAAACATGAGCCCTTGGTCTCCAGCTCCAATCAAGTCAAGCGGATCTTGATCTGCATTTCCACGAACCTCCAAGGCTTCGTTAACCCCTTGGGCGATATCTGGTGACTGCTCAACAAGCGATGGATGAACTCCAACTGTTTCCGCAGAAAAACCATACTCTGTATTGGTATAACCAATCTCTGCAATGGTGTCACGAACCACACGGTTAATATCCACATAAGCATGTGTAGAAATTTCACCAAAAACATGGACGGAACCAGTGTAGACAGCTGTCTCAGCAGCAACGTGCGCCTCTGGATCCTTTGCTAAAATAGCATCCAAAATCGCATCTGAAATTTGGTCTGCAATCTTATCTGGATGCCCCTCAGATACAGATTCAGACGTGAATAATTTACGTTCTGACATAAAAATGTCCCCCCTTAAAAAATATTGTTATAGAGTTACAAAGTACTGATAAAAAATCCTATCCTCTACGGGTTGCGACTCGAAAGAAAAATAGACCTTTCTACCACCTTATCGGGACTATATAACCTTATCATTATACCACTTTTTACTTTTTTTTGCAGTATTTTCTCTAAATCAAAAAAAGAACCTTACGGCTCTTTTCTCGTCATAAAAATTCGGCCTGTACTCCATAATACAGAAGGTCATACCTATGTTTATCTGCATACTTCGTTTACAAACTACCTATTTTTTTATCACAATGTTCTTACAAACAATCTTCCAGTTAGGTTTACTGTTCCTTAGACTTTCTATTGCTTACAGTTAAGCCAAGTCCAGCCATTAGGAGGCCAAGTCCCACAATACCATAGTTCGCTGTATCATTACTTCCTGTATCAGGGAGTTTCGTCACTTCTTTTTTATAAGCTGTAGCTACTGGAACTGTGGTAGTTGGAGTCGCACTTCCTGTCTGAGCAATAGGTAGTGTTGTACGACGTTCTAGGTAAAATTGGTAATTATCTTTCGTTACCTTGTAATTGTGTCCTTCAGTCACAGTTTCAACAATCCATGTAGTTGCATCCTTAGTTAAAGAATCAGCCAAGTTACGATTAATATTCATTAATCGACCTTCAGATACAAAATCTTTATAGCTAATATCGGTCCCTGTCGAAGTTGCAACAATTCTTTCGATTTTTGCGGCTTTCAAAGACGCAAGAGTATTCGCCATCGTTGGAATTGAAGGATCCTCCTTCATTGGAGCATCTGTCAACAATACGACAAACTTTTTATTTTTAGGTGACTTAGACCAGTCGTAGGTTGAAACAATTTGTGTAAGAGTAGGTGTAGATGTTTCAGGGAAGTCTCCACCATGTGCAAGCTTAATGCCTGCTAAGGCTTTTTCAAGCTCAGCTGGGTCAGAGGTAAAATAAGATTCATTAAATTTTGTTAAAATTGTACCCTCATCTGCTAATCCACCTATACGTCCAAATACTTCATCACTAAAGGTAGCTAATCCAAAACGTGCTGCTACTCCATCTTTAGCAAGATTTCTTGCAAACTCATTGATATTGTTACGGACAGTGTCAATAGTTCGAGACATAGATGCTGAACGGTCAACAACAAAAACGATATCGGCAGAGTTAGATTTTGAAATCGTTCTTGTCGCTTTCTTGATTTCGACTGTAGTTGTTTTATCAACACGTTCATATTGGGTATAAGAATTTCCATCTTCATCTTTCCCGCTCACTGTACTCTCAGTTGTTTCAGTCTTTGGAGCAGGAAGTTCTTCGCTTTTTACAGGAGCCACTTCTGTCTTTGTGACTTCGACTGTTGCAGTTTCTTCATGAATCTTTTGATCACCTTCTTGGCGTTCTTTCACGTCAATAGGTGAAACCTTCTTAGAAACATCAACAAGTTCTCCAGGTTTTGCATCTGATTGGTTAACGACTGGTTTCGCCTCATCAGCTTTAATTTCTGCTACAGCAACTTCGACTGCCGATTTATTTGCTTCGGTTTTCTTTACTGTTTCAGCTGAAGTAGATGCCGGTTGTGTTGTTTCATCTGCAGACACTTGTCCGACCTGAGCAAAAGCAAACAAAATTGCTACAGAAGCCAACCCAACTTTCATTTTACGGAATGAAAAACGTTGTTGTTTCATAAATGATTTATCCATAGAAGTCCCCTTTTCTTTTCACGGATCAAATGGTATAATCCGATTGTTTTATAGTATGATAACACAAATTTGTATAGTTTTCAATTTTTTTCCTTACAATTTTAATAAAACATTGGTCTAAAAACAAGTTTTAAAGCTAACACTGTTTTATAAATCAAATTTTTTTAAGTATATAATTATTAGTTCTATCGAATACTTCAGGAAATAAAAACTCAGTAGAATCACCTGATTCTACCGAGTTTTTAAAATGTTTGGCGTTTAGCTTTTCGCTCTGCACGGCCACGTGCGCGATTTTCAGTACGCTTGGTTTTGCGACGTTTTTCATCCACCGCCCATTGAATCTTCTTCTTATAGCCAGGTTTGACTTTTTTCTTTTTCTTTTTAACCAAGCCAATCATTTCAATATCAAGCTTATCTTGCTTCTTTTCACGATTGGCACGACGATCACGGTCATAGGTATCTTGAAACTCTCCGTCTTTGACCATCTTAGGAGTAAACTTGATTCCTAATTTCTCCAACTCACGGATATCCGAGTCATCACTAGGCTGGTAAAGGGTAATAGCTGTACCAGGCAGACCGTTGCGCCCAGTCCGTCCAACACGGTGAACAAAGAAGAACAAGTCTTGCGGAATGGCATCATTGATAACATGGCTGACACCTTCAATATCAATTCCTCGCGCTGCCAAGTCCGTTGCGACAATGTACTCAAAATCCAGATTTTTCACCTGATTCATGATCCGCTTGCGTTCACGAGGAGCAATATCTCCATGAATCTTTGCTACCTTCAATCCTTGAGCAGTCAAGTATGCATGCAATTCATCAGCACGTGTCTTTGTGTTAACAAAAATCATTGCCAAATAAGGCTGCATCAACTGAGTCAGCTGGTAAATTTGAGCATTTTTGTCGCGGCCCTTGGTCGAAATCAACCAGTTATCAATCGTATCTGAGATGACTGTTTTTGTCTTGATTTTTTCCATGATAGGATTTGACAAGTATTTTTTCAAGAACGGTTGTAATTTTTGTGGAATAGTTGCTGAAAAGACCATGAATTGCAAGTCTTTTGGAAGGCTACCTGCAATCTTATCGACTGTCTCCAAGAATCCCATATCCAAGGTCATATCGGCTTCATCGACAACAAAGGTCTTGGCCTTGTGAATAGCCAAATCACCAGATTTGACCAAGTCATAGATGCGACCTGGCGTTCCGATAACGATATGTGGTTGGTTGCTGGCAAGTTTTTCAATCTGACGTGCCTTATCCGTACCACCCACATAATTAACCACACGAACTTCGACATCTGAGTGAGCTGCAATCTGACGAGCTGCTTGGTAGATTTGAGTGGCCAACTCACGACTTGGTGCAGTGATGACTGCTTGCACACTATCGCTAGTTTCATCTAATTGCTGGAAAATCGGTAACAAGAAAGTATGAGTCTTTCCTGAACCAGTTTTTGACTCGCCCACCAAGTCACGACCTGCCAATACAATAGGTATTAATTTTTCTTGTACCTCTGTTGGAGTTGAGAATTTCAACTCCTCCAAGGCTTCTGCTATATAATTTTTAAATTGAAATTTCTTAAATGACATACTATCCTCGATTCTATCCTTTCAATTATACCACATTTTGTCCTATTGCAGTAGTCCCATTTGAGTCTCAGTCCTGTAGTAAAGATTCAAGTAACTTAAAAGGTTGGAACCTCTGATTCCAACCTCTTTCATTATTTCCAGGTCAATACAGCATTCAAACCATAATGATCACTGACTTGTGGACTATTTTGGCCATCAAAAACTACTTGTAAACTCTCTACTTCTAACTCTTTGGTCGTAAAGACGTAGTCGATTCGTAGCGGTTCAGTATTGCCTTTCCAACCATCAATTTCTGGTGGAACAGTATAGCTACCACTTCTTTCTTTCGCAACTTCAAACGCGTCTTGTAATCCTAATGGGCTAGCTAAAATCGCTTGATAGCCTTCCTGACCAGCTGGATTATTAAAATCACCTGCTAAAATCAGAGGTTTGTTCAACTCTTTTAGTACAGCCTCAAATCGTGCCCATTCTTCTTGGAAACCTTTATCCCACCAAGAGAGATGAACACTTGCAAGAGCAAGTTCCTTACCTTCAACCTCTGTCTCAGCCAAGGCAACACGGCGAGTATGGTAGTCCGTTGGATCATCTACATCTGATACTAAAATCTCACGCGCCTTAATAGGTGTTTTGGATAAGATAGCTACGCCTTCATGGTAGCGGTCATAACCGATATGATTGTAAGCCCAAGTCCAGTAGTAGCTTTTCCCTTTCTCAGCCAATTTTTCGACTAGGAGTCGGACATAGTGATCCTGATGAATAGGTTCTGCTGATGGTAAAGCTTGATAGTGATTGTTAACCTCTCCCTCAGGCGAAGTCATTTCTTGATTAATTTCTTGGAAACAAATCAAATCATAGTCCTTATCAAGAATATCTTGGAGTAAGATTTGGAATTTTTCCTCTGCTTCCTTCTCCATCCAACTGTGGGTATTGAGTGTTAGAAATTTCATGCTTTTCTCCTAAAACAAGAGGTTGGAAAACAGCTTCCAACCCCAAGTATATTACAATTCTACTTTAGCAACTGCTGTTTTAGCTGCAAGAGAACCCGTTTGTTCTAATTTAACTGATTTGAGGACATCACCATTTGTGAAGACAACCACTGTTGATGTTTTGCGTCCTGCTTCTCGAATAGCATCCAAGTCAGCTGTGACAAGAAGATCACCAGCAGCCACTTTTTGTCCTTCAGAAACATGAACTGTAAATGGTTTTCCTTCAAGACTTACTGTATCTAAACCAATATGAACAAGCACTTCAAGACCTGAGTCAGTGACAAGACCAAGAGCGTGTTTTGTTGGGAAGATACTTGTTACAGTACCAGTAACTGGAGAAACAATGTTACCATTTGCTGGTTCTACTGCAAATCCATCACCCATCATTTTTTGAGCAAAAACTGGATCTTCCACTTGTTCCAAAGCAACAACTTGACCGTCCGCTACTGAGTAAACTTCCTCAGTTACACCTTTGTAGTGTACAGTATTTTGTTGAGTTTCTGTCATTTGGCTTGGAAGAGTTTCAGGAATAATTTCACCTGAATCAAGGATATCTTGGATATCAGATTTCAATACGTCAGCTTTTGGTCCGTAGATAGCTTGGACACCTTGTCCTTTCATGACAAGACCCATAGCTCCTTCTGCTTTCCATTGTTCCTCAGTACCAACGCGATCTGCATCTTTAACAGTTACACGAAGACGAGTCATACATGCATCCACATCTACGATATTTGCACGACCGCCAAGAAGGTTAATGATATTTACGGCTTGAGAAGCTGCTGCAACTTTTGGAGTTCCAGGAGTTGCTTCTTCTGATGCTCCTTCAGCTGTTTCGTAGTTTCCGTTACGTCCTGGAGTTGCGTAGTTGAATTTTTTGATCATGAAGTTGGCAATGAAGTACATGATAACCGCAAAGAGAACAGTTACCCAGATAAAGTTAACGATATCCATACCAATACCAGCATTAATTGCCAATGGTGTACGAGTCAAGAATTCAATTGAACCGAATGAGTGGACACGAAGGTGAACAATATCTGCCATAGCAAAGGCAGCACCTTGAACTACTGAATAAACAAGGTAAAGCGGTGTTGCGATGAACATGAACATATACTCGATAGGTTCAGTAACCCCTGTCAAGAATGTTGCAAGGGCTGTCGCAATCATCATACCCTTGTATTGGTGTTTCTTGTCAGCATCAACATTGCGGTAGATAGCAACGATGACACCCATCAAGATACCAAATGAACCAATCATTTGTCCAACTTTGAAACGAGCTGGAGTGACTGTTGTAAGAAGGTGTTGGTATTGGTCAGCATTTGAGCCTTTAAGGTTAACAAGGTCAGTTACCCATGCAAGCCAAAGTGGATCTTGACCAAATACTTGTGTTCCTTTTGCTGCACCAGTTAACACTTCGTATGTTCCACCAAGAGCTGTATAGTTCATTGGGATTGTCAACATGTGGTGAAGACCGAATGGCAAGAGCAAACGTTCCAAAGTACCATACAAGAATGGTGCAAGGACTGGAGCAGTTTCTTGTGAGTTGGCAATCCAAATACCGAAGTTGTTGATACCTGTTTGAACTACTGGCCAAAAGGCAGCAAGTAGAATTGCAGCAATAGCTGAACGAAGAATAACGACGAATGGTACGAAACGTTTACCATTGAAGAATGAAAGGGCATCAGGAAGTTTACGGAAGTTGTAGTATTTGTTATAAGCTGTTGCCCCAACAAAACCAGAGATAATCCCTACGAAAACCCCCATGTTAAGAGCTGGTGCCTCAAGAACGCTGATAAAGTAGTCAGCAATCTTGATTGAACCACCAAAGAAGGTAGTAACCATTGCTTCAGGGTTTTTCAACATATCACCTGTAACACCGAAGATAGCACCTGTGATACGGTTAATCAAGATAAAGGCAAGTCCAGCTGCAAATGCACCACCTGCACGTTCTTTTGCCCAGCTTCCCCCAATAGCAAGGGCAAACAAGATATGAAGGTTACCGATAACCCCCCAACCAATTTGCTCAAGGATTCCACCTGTAATCACTAGAGGAGCAAGGTTTGGGTCGATCATCACGATTGATTTACCGATTGAGATCATCAATCCCGCCGCTGGCATAACGGCGATAACCACCATTAAAGCCTTACCGAATTTTTGCCAAAATTCGAAAGACAAGACATTTTTGAATGTAGCTTTCATCATTCAAATCTCCTTTATTTTATTTAGGCAAACGTTTTACGAAAACGTTTGCATTTGGTTATGTATTAATTATACCACTTTTATTTTTTTTGTAAAGGCTTTTATAAAAAAATTGTCTATTTTTTTTAATTTTTAAAAAGGAAAAAGAGAAGTTTACAAAAACTTCTCTTTTAAATATGTATTATTTTTCTGATTTGTACTGCAATTTGCATTTAAATCCAACTAGATCTTCAAGAATCGACGCATCGAAATCCCTGAACCAATTGAACCAATGAAAATTCCGATTATAAATAATAGGACTGTCATCAGAGGGATAAACACATCTGGCGTAATCATTGACAAGTTTTGACCTACCAAGGATTTATTGACCGATTGATAAACCATATTGTAAACAAAGAATACAAGGACTGAAGGAATCGCTGCACCAAGCAAGCCAATAAAAGCACCTTCTAGCAAGAATGGACCACGGATATAGCCATTTTTCGCTCCTACCAGACGCATGATCTGAATCTCACGACTACGTGAAATAATGGTGATACGGATGGTATTGGAAATGAGGAAGACTGCGATAAAAATCAAGAGCCCTGCAATAACCAATCCCCAAACACGGATAAAGGAAGCTAGTTCGAAAAGTCGTTGAGTGTTGGCTCCACCATCTTGAACCTCTGATACTCCCTCAATTTTCTTAGCTTCTTCAGCTACCGTTTTAACATCACTCGGAGAATTTGTATCGACGATATAGGCATCATAGAGAGGATTTGCATCCCCTTCAAAGACCTTCCAATCATCCCCCATTGTTTCCGTCAATTTTTGGTATTGCTCTTCTTTACTTGAGAAGGTGACACTTTTTACAGCTGGCATAGCTTTCAAAGCATCATAGACCTTGTGGTAGTCATTGTTGGTAACTGTCTGACCTTCTTTTTCAATCGTTTCACTGTTATCAGCTACATCCTTACGAATGTAAACCATGACCCGAACGTTGTTTTCAATGTCGGTAGCCAGTTTTGCTGTATTAAAAATTACAGATGCAAACAGGGCAACGAGTGTTAAGGTAATCATAACCGAACTCACTGCTGCTACTGTCATCCAGCCATTTCGTTTTAAACTTTTTAATGATTCAAATAAATGGCGAAAAAATCTACTAATCATCGTATCCATATTCTCCTTTAGCTTCGTCACGAACGACACGGCCATTTTCAATGGCAATGACACGGTGGCGCAAGGTATTTACAATCTGGCTATTGTGGGTTGCCATCAAGACAGTAGTACCTTGGAGATTGATGCGTTCCAACAGATTCATAATTTCCCATGAATTATCTGGGTCCAAGTTTCCTGTTGGCTCATCGGCAATCAATACTTTAGGATTGTTGACAATCGCGCGAGCAATCGCAATCCGTTGTTGCTCTCCACCTGAGAGTTCATTAGGGAAAGAGCGAACCTTATGTTTCAAACCAACCAGGTCCAATACTTCCATAACACGTTTTTTGATGTTGCGACGGCTCTCACCGATTACTTCCATTGCATAGGCAATATTCTCATAAACAGTCTTCTTAGGCAAAAGTTTGTAATCCTGAAAGACTACCCCGACACTACGACGTAGAAGTGGGACATCTTTCTTCTTAATTTTAACTAAATTAAAGCCTGCAACTGTTAGGCTTCCTTTTTCAATCTTTACTTCCCGGTATAAAGCTCGAATAAAGGTTGACTTACCTGCCCCAGAAGGTCCTACGATATAGGCAATCTCTCCTGGTTCAATGGTAACAGATACTCCACGCAGGGCAGTCGTTCCATTGTCATACTTTTTGACAACATCTCTCATTTCAATGATTGACATATGAGTTCCTTTCTATCTTAGCTGATTCGCCACTTGAGGTAGGCATCGATAAAACCATCAAGGTCTCCATCCATCACCTTATCTACCTGAGCAACTTCAAAGCTTGTACGGTGATCTTTTACCATAGTATAAGGCGTGAAAACATAAGAACGGATTTGGCTTCCCCATGTGATTTCTTTTTTCTCACCTTTAAGGGAATCAACTTCCGCAGCTTTCTTTTCTTGCTCCATTTGATAGAGCTTAGCCTGCAACATCTTCATGGCACGATCTCTATTTCCATACTGGGTACGATCGACCGTTGATTGGACGACAGTTCCCGTAGGAATGTGTGTCAAACGCACACCTGTTGAAACCTTATTGACATTTTGTCCTCCAGCGCCACCTGAACGGAAGGTATCCATTTTGATATCATCTTCACGAATCTCCACTTCGATGGTATCATCCAACTCAGGCATAACCTCTACGGATGTAAATGAAGTATGGCGACGTTTGGCAGAGTCAAATGGCGAAATACGGACCAAACGGTGAACACCCATTTCTGATTTAAGTAGGCCATAAGCATTAGGTCCTTCAAAAGACAAGGTAACAGACTTGATACCTGCTTCATCACCAGCCTGGTAATCCAAGACTTCTACTTTAAAGCCTTTGGCATTTCCATAACGAGTATACATACGAAGCAACATATCGCCCCAGTCCTGTGCCTCAGTACCACCAGATCCTGGATGGATTTCCAAGATTGCATTATTATGGTCATAAGGTTCTGACAAGAGAAGGGTCATCTCGTAGCTGGTCATCATCTTATCCAGTTCTGTCAACTGTTCGACCAGTTCATCATGGACTGACTCGTCTTCTGCTAAAAAGTCCAATAAAATCTCAACTTCATCCTGCAACTCTTCCATTTTACGGAAGGTGTTGTAGGTGTTTTTTAATTCATTTAATTCTTGCGACGTTTTTTGGGCCGCGATATTATCGTTCCAAAAATCAGGTTCTGTCATCTTGTTTTCCAAGATGGCAATCTCTTCCTCTAAGCCTTCGAGGTCAAAGAGACCCCCTAAAAGAAGCTAATTTTTCACGATTTGCATCAATTTTTTGACGAATTTCTGAAATGTCCATAGATACTCCTTTTCATATCGTTTTATTATACCATAATCTCTCATTTCTTTCCATATTTTGCTTTTCACCGCTTTTGATGGCAGAAGAAAAGAGGCTCTAAAGCCTCTTGTTTAAAGGACTTTGGCAGAGGTGTGAGTGATCTCCTCCACTTGAATTCCTTCTTTTTCAAACTTATCCTTTAATGCAGTCAAATCGATTTTTCCATCAATTTGAACTTCGATGACGACCTTGCCATCCTTACGTGGAATGTTTACAGTATGGGAAATATTTAAATCTTCTTCTACAATTAGAGCTACAATTTTCCCCAGTACTCCGACTTCATTTTCTGTAATGAAACGAACACGAATTCCCTCTTCTCCGTATCCAGCGATTTCCAAGAAAGCCTGAAAAACATCGCGGTCTGTAATGACACCGTAGACCTGATGATTGTCTACAACTGGTAATATCCCAATTTTATTTTTCAGCATCAGGTAGGTCGCATCTTCTAGACTAGCATAGCCAGAAACCGTCACGACATCTCGAATCATTACATCTTTTACTTTGGTTTTATTAAGAAGATAATTCATCTCATAGATAGAGAGACTGGTTGCTTTAGATGGGCTGGCTTCTGCAATGGTTCCTTCTGTTACCAATCCGACTAATTGATCGTTTTCGATAACAGGTAAACGGTGCAAACCTTGCTCGCGCATCAAATCTGCTGCGTGTGCTACAGTCGTATCTGGACTGATATAAACTACCTTACGGGTCATGAAATCTTTAACTGCCATGAGACTTCTCCTTCTATATTGCTACTTTTATTATACACTTTCTTAGAAAATCTATCAAACGCTTTCATCTCTTTTTCAAGATTTTGAATAATCTGAGAAATTTGCATAAAATGCCAGTATAAATTAAGAGGGAACCGTAGTCCCCCCTCTTCTTAAATCGTAACAGTGTCTCGATCTTTTATCATATAACGTTTCAGTGAGCTAAGACTAGCTAGCCAGTATAGTAGACCACCAAATAGCGCAGTAAATCCGCTACCAGTTGTGATTAAAAAGATTGGACTTTGAATTTGTGCAGTTACAGGGTTGTAGACAAAAAGTACCGCTACCAATAAGGAGATAAATACGCAAGACAAGCCAACTAAGTTAAATCCTTTAGTAAATTCGTAGGCGTCATGCCCTTCAAGGAAATAGGCTGAACGCAAGTCGAGTTTTCGTTTCCTTAAGATAAAATAATCGACAACAATCATACCAATAATTGGCCCCTGAATATAGGCGGCTAGGGAGATGAAGGATCCGAAATACTCTTCTACTCCTCCCCAGATAGTGAGTAGACTCACGTAAACCATGGCAATCCAAACCATTAGTTTATAGCTTACTTTGGGCATCCCGCTTTTGACAATCATACAGTTCACATATGATCCTGTTCCCTGGGTTCCAATATTAGCAAAGGCTACTAGTAGTAGACTTAAGAGAGCAAAGGCTGGGGTGCTTAGAGTTGAAAGCATGGTTGTTGGATCACTTTCATAAACACCTGTTTTGACAAACATGGCTAGAGCCATGACTCCACCTGTCGCAACGAAGAATGGAGCCACAACTCCGTATGATAAGGCTGTAGCCCAATAACCACTGCGTTCTGATTTTGCCAAACGTGGCAAGACCAATGCTTGTGTAGACCAAGAAAAGGCAAAGGCAACATTTCCTTCTCCAGAGAGCATGAAGCGTTCTAATGGCGTCAAATCTCCTTGAGTGGCTGGTTGGATATTCATAATATCCGTTATAGGAACGGCGACAAAGCAGATTCCAACGATAATCAGACCGACAATCAATAAGGCGATAACCAAGAAGCGATTAGTCCATTTAATCACTTCCGGGCCTCCAAGAGCAATGAGAGTCCCAAGAAGAACACAGAGGGTACCAAGAATAGGCGCCCATACTCCCTTGTCCAAACCAAGACCAAAATTATTTGCCAAATGGATCATGGAACTGGCAAAAAGATTGGCCGCAACAGCATACCATCCAAAGTTAGCCAAGCTAATAATGGTTGATAACAGAGCTACACCTCTTTTTCCTAGAACAGCTCTCAACCAAATCCACAAATCAATTCCATACTTAACCGCAAACAAAATAGGGAGACATTCAATAAAAACCCAGATAATGTTAAAGCTAAAAATATTTATCAACATTTGATTAAAGGTCAAATATTGAGCTACATAAGCCCCTTGGGTATAACACCAAGTAGCAATGGCAAAACCACTTGTCGATAGAAAGAGATCCCAGAAAGAATACTGACGATCCTTATTGGTCATGGGAACAATTCCAGTTATGGTTTCTTGTTGGATATAGTCATTCATTTTAGACATGTTATTGAATTCCTCCCGTCATTGCTAAGATAATCAAAACAAGGTTGATTAGGACTATGGAGATGATTAAAATGAAATCACTTTTTAGGAAGGGTTGAACAAACTTGTAGTTTGGTGACTCCATTTCTTCCAATCTTCTCTTTGTTTCAGTTGCTACTAAATCTTCAATTTCGGATGTCGTTTTCATCTTAGTTTTCCTCCAAATACAAGTCAAGGGCCAGTTGTCCATATTGTTTGGTATAGCGATACCAGATGTAGAGGAACTCACCAACTGGTTTTCCGACACTCTCCTGGAACAAAGCCCACAAGAACCAATAATATGAGGTTACTGCTACATAAGCCAAATAGTGACGTTTGGTTTTCTTATCTGGTACTTCTTGCAAATACAATTCCAATACTTTTTCAGCATCCTCTACGGTATAATTGGAACACGCGATAAAGGTGCCCAAATCTCCTGCTGGCTCTCCCATTCCAGAATATTCCCAATCAATCAAGCTCATTTCGCCTGCTTCATTCAACAAGAAATTAGGACTATAGGAATCTCCATGACAAAGGACAACCTGTTTGAGATCATTCTGTAAATAATTTCTGAGAAGTGAAACAGTTTCATCCAATTCCTCGAGACCATCAAACTCGAATCGATTTCTAGCCTTCAATTTTTCTCTAAAATCATCAATTCCCTCAAATTGGTCAAAGGAATGTTCCGTTTTTTCTCCAGATTGGTGTAACCGTCTCAAGAGGTCCATTGCCTGTGCTACATCATCCCAATTATCATAATCCAGTTGCTTAGCATTGGGAATAAATTCTGAAATTTTCCAGCCCTCATCCTTGTTCATAGCTACGAAGGTACGGTCAATCTTTAATTTTGCAGCAATTTCCATAGAAGCTGCTTCACTAGCTCGGTCGATATAATTTTCCGTTCCCCTGCCCGGATGACGGTAAACATATCTTTTTCCTAGACAGTCAAATGAAAATGATGTGTTGGTTAATCCATCTTTTAGAGGTTTGATATTGACAATATCTGAAGCCACACACTTTAATGTCTTACAGATATTATCGATAATAGCTGAGTCTGCATTTACCAAATAACGTTCATCAAATTGACGGAGTTCATCTAGTGAATCAAATTCTTTAACAATATCCGCTGAATAGTGGCGGGCTTCTAAAAGGAGTTCCTTGACATGCCGACTATAGTAATCCTCCCAAAGCTGTTCACGATGAGGTTCGTGTTTAAACTCGGTTTCTAAAATTTCCTTGAATTTCTCACTAAATGCACGGTCGAAATAAACGTGTCCCACCATGGCCCAAGTATTTTCTCCACCAATCTGGATATCAATGATGGTGTGATTCGAATCCTCTATAGCACAATATTCATCCGTTTGACCTTCTGCAAATATCGTCGAGTAGTAACCCCTATAAATATATTGCTCAAAAGGATTTTCTACAAAATAATTATCCGATGAACAAATATAAGTGTTGGAAAGTTGATTTTTAACCAACATAAGAGACGAACAGTTATTATATTTGTAGTAATCATTATTTACTACAATTTTTACACCAAACTTCTCTGCAAGATAGAACATTTTTTCTTGAAGATAGCCTACAATAACGGTTATATCTTCTATTCCTGCTTCTTGCAGCTGTCTGATTTCCCTCTCTATCAAGCGTTCACCCTTGACTTGAAGCAATCCTTTGGGAATCTCATAAGACAAAGGAGCAAAACGGCTACTCATGCCAGCAGCCATTATAATGGCATTTTTTACTCGATAGGGTTCTAAAACTTTTTGGCCTAGTTCAGTTAAGTGAAGTTCCTCATCAATCCACTTCTCTTCTTTCAGTTTTTTCAATAATGTGTTGATTGTTCCTAAAGATAGGTCTAACTCTTCAGCTAACTGTCGCTGAGTAAATGTCTTTTCTTTATATATCAACATAAAACGCAAAAGTTTAAATTGTTTTTCTGTTAGCATTTCTCAGTCCTCCTGTTCAATTTTTTCTTACTCATATTATAATATGAACAAAAATGACTGTCAATTCAAATAGGGAAACAATGAGTAAAAATTAAGGCCTTCTTCCCTTTCCTCAAAAACATATAAATAAAAGAGCTCCTTATTCTGGAGCCCTGAAATATTTTATATTTTTGATAAGTAGTCGTATTAGGTTTCGCTTGGTTGCAATCCTTATCTACCAACTAAAAAGGTCCCCCGGACTATAGAGGGATTGCGTGCGCAATCTCCATCCACAACCTAAACTAGTCTCCCAGACTAGTTTAGCCACCTAGGTATGCTTTTCTGACTTCATCTGATGCTGCGAGTTCTTTTCCTGTTCCTGATAGGACAATCTTTCCTGTTTCAAGTACATAACCACGGTCAGAGATAGCAAGGGCCTTGTTTGCGTTCTGTTCAATTAGGAGAACCGTTGTTCCTTGCTTCTGAATATCTTGAATGATATCAAAAATTTCCTGAATAAAGATCGGAGCCAGTCCCATTGACGGCTCATCCAAGAGAAGGAGCTTGGGCGTGGACATGAGAGCACGTCCCATAGCCAGCATCTGCTGTTCACCACCTGAAAGGGTAGCTGCATCTTGGTTTTTACGTTCTTCCAGACGAGGGAAACGTGAAAAGACTTTTTTCAAGTTGGCTTGATTTTCTTCACGATTTTTCTTTAAAAAGGCTCCCATTTCTAAGTTTTCCATAACAGTCAAACCTGGGAAAACATGGCGTCCCTCAGGGACTTGTGAAAGGCCACCTGCCACGATTTTTTGCGCAGGCAACTTTTGAATTTCTTTTCCCAAAAACTGAATTTTACCAGCACTTGGACGAACCAAACCTGAAAGGGTACGAAGAATGGTTGTTTTACCAGCACCATTGGCACCAATCAAGGAAACAACTTCACCTTCGTTAACCTCGAAACTTACATCACGAACTGCTTGGATCATACCGTAATGCACAGAGAGGTTTTCAACTTTTAACATAGACATTAGGCTTCACCTCCTAGATAAGCTTCGATAACACGTTTGTCGTTCTTGATCTCATCCGGAGTCCCATGAGCAATCAACCGACCATATTCAAGAACATAGATACGCTCAGTGACTTCCATAACCAAATTCATATCATGTTCGATGAGCATGATAGTGATTTTAAATTCGTCTTTGATACGACGGATTAGTTCTGTCAATTCAGCTGTTTCTTGAGGATTCATCCCAGCTGCTGGTTCATCCAAAAAGAGGATTTTAGGTTCGGTTGCCAGAGCACGAACGATTTCTAATCGACGTTGTTGGCCATAGGCCAGATTCTTGGCAAGAGTATTTGCGTCACCATCCAAATCAAAAATCTTCAGTAAGTCCAAAGCTTTGCTTTTTAATTCTTCCTCATTCTTATAAAAAGCTGGTAGGCGTAGGAAGCTCGCAAGGACATGTTGTTTATGATGATTGCTAAATGCAATCAAAACATTTTCCAAAACTGTCAAGTCCTTGAACAAACGAATATTTTGGAAAGTACGACTGAGACCAAGTGAAGCAATCTTATAGGGAGTTTTCCCATTTAGGAGGTGACCATCTAGCGTCACAGTACCTTCGCTTGGTTCATAAACGCCAGTCAGGAGATTGAAAAGGGTTGTTTTACCAGCCCCGTTTGGTCCAATCAGACCAACCAACTCTCCCTCGTTCAATTCAAGAGTGACATCTCCAACAGCTGTTAGACCGCCAAAATGTTTGGTTAACTGTTTAACTTCAAGTAATGCCATTAATTTTGTCCCTCCTTCTTAGATTTTTTAAAGAAACGTGATAGACTCAATTCCCATGTCCCAAGAAGTCCACCTGGTCTGAAAATCATCACCAATACAAGAGCCAAGGCGTAGATGATCATACGTACGCTAGCTACATCTTGAAGGAGCATATTTAAAATTCCTAAAACAATCGCTGAAACGATGGTACCAGTAATCGATCCAAGTCCACCAAATACAACGATAATCAACACATTGATGGAATTAATAAAGGTGTAATCTTTTGGCACAACAGATCCGATAAAACCGGCCTGAAGTGAACCAGCAATACTTGCTGTAATGGCACCAAAGACAAAAGCGATAATTTTGATCTTTGTAGTGTTTACCCCAACGGACTCTGCAGCAATTTCATCCTCACGAACAGATAGAGTAGAGCGTCCAATTGGACTACGTAAGAAGTTGAGGGTTGCAATAGTTGTGATCACTACAAAAAGATACACCATTTGCCAGTTGGTAAAGTTTGGAATACCCAAGATACCAGCGGCACCGTTGGTCAAACTACCACCATTAATGATAAAGATACGAATGATTTCTGAAACACCTAGTGTCGCAACAGCCAGATAGTCACCCTTCAAACGGAGTGTTGGAATCCCAACGAACAAAGCGACTGCACCAGAAATCAAGGCGCCCAAGACCATTGCTCCAAAGAAGGCACCATAGGTTGGTGATTTTGAACCAATAATCGCTGCTGCATAAGCCCCAATCGCCATAAAACCCGCATGACCGAGTGAGAATTGTCCTGAAAAACCAACGATTAAGTTCAGACCTACTGCAAGGATGATATTAATCCCAATTTGTTCTAAAATTTGGACATGGAATAGATTAAGAACACCAGCAGAAACCAGTACACCAATCAATCCATAACCCGCTAACAGAAGGAATAACCAGAGAATATTTACTTTAAGATTTGTCTTCATTGTTTACACCTTCTCTTTCACATTCTTACCAAGGATACCTGCAGGACGAACAATCAGAATCAAAAGCAAGATTCCATATACGATAGCATCACGGAAATCAGACATACCGAAGGCAGTAGCAAATGTTTCCAACAAGCCAATCACAAATCCCCCTAGAGCTGCACCAGGAATAATCCCGATACCACCGAGTACGGCCGCAACGAATGATTTTAGACCTGGAGTCACACCCATCAAAGGTTCAAGAGAGTTGTAGTAAAGGGCAATGAGGACACCTGCCGCACCAGCAAGGGCTGAACCCAAAGCAAAGGTAAAGCTGATTGTACGATTTACATTAATTCCCATCAATTGAGCTGCGTCGCTATCAACTGATACCGCACGCATAGCTTTCCCCATTTTTGTTTTTTGGACGATCAATTGTAATAAAACCATCAAGAGGACAGAAACTGCTAAAATCATCAATTGAACATTTGTCAAGCTAATTGGTCCCAAGTCAAAGCGGACTGTTTCAATTGCTTGAGGGAAGGCACGAGTATTGGCGCCTACTAGATAAACCATTCCATATTCCAGTAGGAAAGACACCCCGATGGCAGTAATCAATACAGCAATACGTGTGGAGTGTCGTAAAGGACGGTAGGCAAGAAACTCAATCACAACACCAAGTAGCGCGGTCCCTGCCATTGAAATAATTAAAGCTAAAAAGAAATCCATTTGGAAAGAATTAATCAAAAAGTAACCAATAAAGGCACCCATCATGTAAATATCGCCATGGGCGAAGTTGATGAGTTTGATAATTCCATAAACCATGGTATAACCCAAAGCCAAAAGTGCATAAACACTACCCAGAATTAGACCATTCACAAGTTGTTGGAGCATAGCATTCACTCTTTTCTATCGTTATTTTTTAGAAAATTTCATTATTTTCACAAGTTCATAAACACCGAAACAGGGAGTGAGTCAAAGGCTCATTCCCCATTTCAATTCCTATTCTAATGTTATGGTTTTACAACTTCTGCTTCTTCAACTTTACCATTGTTCATGGTCATCATGTAAGCAGTTTTCACTGTATTGTGGTCAGCATCAAAGCTTGTTTGACCAGTTACACCATCAAAATCTTTGGTTTTAGCAAGGTTGTCCTTGATTTCACCTGAGTTTTTAGCACCTTTTGCAGCATTTGCTACTAGGTAAACTGAGTCATAGGCCAAAGCGGAGAATGTTGAAGGCTCTTCATTGTATTTAGCACGGTATGCTTCAAGGAAAGCTTTAGCTTTTGCAGAAACGTCAACTGTAGTTGAGAATCCTGAGATGAAGTAAATGTTTGATGCTCTTTCAGCAGTTGCTTGTTGAACAAATTCTTCACCGTTAAATCCATCACCACCAATGATTGGCTTATCAATTCCCATACCACGAGCTTGGTTTACAATTTTACCAGCTTCTGTGTAGTAACCTGGAACTACGATAGCGTCAAACTCTTTGTCTTTCATTTTAGTAAGGGCTGCTTGGAAGTCAGTATCACCTGCTACAAACGTTTCATCTGCTACAATCTCACCCTTGTAGGCTTCGCGGAAAGATTTAGCAATACCTTTTGCATAGTCACTAGCGTTGTCAGTATAAAGAACAACCTTCTTAGCATTCAATTTGTTTGTTACATAGTTCGAAATAATCTTCCCTTGGAAGCTATCTTGGAATGTTCCGATAAATAGGTAATCTTGACCTTTAGTCAAACCGTCTTGAGTAGCACTTGGTGAAATCAATGGCACTCCAGCTTTAGTAGCGTTAGCTACAGCTGCAGCAGTTGCACCAGATGTCGCAGGTCCTACAATAGCTGCTACTTTTGATTGGGTAACAAGGTTTGTTGTAACAGAAGCTGCTTCAGCAGTTTCTGACTTGTTGTCTTTGTCTACAACTTCGATTTGTTTTCCATCAATTCCACCTGCAGCGTTGATTTCGTCTACAGCAAGTTGGGCACCTTTTTGTTCAGCTGTACCGTAAGCTGCAACAGCACCTGTCTCTTCAAAGTTAAAACCGATTTTAATTGTTTTTTCGTCTACTGGATTTCCAGTTGTGTTTGACGCTCCTGACTTGACCTCTCCACAGGCAGCAAGAAGAGCCACACTAGCAAGAGCCACAAAAGATAGGGCAAATTTTTTCTTCATTTTTAATCTCCTTATAGTTGTTTCAAAAATTGTATGTTAAGAATATACCGAATTATCAGAAAATTGTCAATGTATTTGTTTAACTTTTTTAAATGATAACGTTTTCTTCAGTCCGATAGAGATTCCCAACGAAGGGAGTTTCTAGCTCTTGAATATGGCAACGTCTAATTTTCTTGATATATCTTTCCTTACCTAATCTCTCAACTAAGTCATCTAACTCCTTAGTTGGAACATAGAGCTGCAAGTAACGATGTTTTTTGGAATGGTAACAGATATCACCGTATTCCTGAAGTTTTTTTGCATCTCGATTATAGTAGAGATAGATGATTAATCCTGATCGATTTGTTTTTTCAAACATGAGGGATCCTCTTTCTAAGAAATCTTCTCCTATTATATCAAAAAAAGCAAACTCCGTCGAGTTTGCTTTCTAGGTTGCTTAGCTTAAAGAATTATTGGCCATGATTTCATCGATAAAGCCATATTCAAGTGTTTCTTGGGCACTCATCCAGTAATCACGTTCCGCATCTGCATGAATTTGCTCGACTGATTTACCAGAGTTATCTGCAAGGATTTGCTCCAAAGTCTTACGAGTTTTGAGCAAGTGCTCTGCAGCGATTGCCATATCTGTCTGTTGGGTACCACCACCTGTACCACCCATTGGTTGGTGAATCATGTACTCTGCATTTGGAAGCATGAAACGTTTGCCTTTTGCGCCACTTGATGCAATGACAGTTCCCATGGATGCTGCCATTCCCATAACGATTGTTTGGACATCTGCCTTGATAAAGTTCATAGTATCAACGATTGCCAGACCAGCTGAAACAGATCCTCCAGGTGTATTGACATATAGGTAAATATCTTTTGTGCTGTCTTGGGCATCCAAGAAGAGTAATTGGGCGATAACGGAGTTGGCCATGTTGTCTTCAACTGGACCTGTTAGCATGATGATGCGGTCTTTCAGAAGGCGAGAGTAAATGTCATAGGAACGTTCTCCACGGCTTGTTTGTTCAATAACTACAGGAATCATTCATTTCTCCTTTTAATGTTGAATTTTCTTAGTCTTACGACTCAATACAGAACTATTATATCTTTTTGGTCAAAAAAGGTCAAATTTTTGCTCTATTCTCTAAACAGAAACAAAAACTCAACCTCCTTTCAAGTCAAAAACGAACTTCTAGTTTCAATATTTAATTTGGAATTTTATTTAGTACCAAACAAGCGGTCTCCAGCATCTCCAAGACCTGGAACAATATAACCGTGTTCGTTCAAGCGTTCATCCAAGGCCGCAGTAAAAATTTCTACATCTGGGTGTGCTTCTTGAAGGGCTTTCACTCCTTCTGGAGCAGATACTAGGCAGACAAATTTGATATTGGATGCGCCACGTTTTTTAAGCGAATCTACAGCCAAGATTGCTGAGCCACCTGTTGCCAACATTGGATCAACGACAAAAATCTGACGTTGGTCAATATCCTCAGGTAATTTTACCAAGTATTCAACTGGTTGAAGGGTTTCTTCATCACGGTACATACCGATATGACCAACTTTGGCTGCCGGAACCAAGCTCAAGAGGCCATCTACCATCCCGATACCTGCACGCAAGATTGGGACAATCGCCAATTTTTTACCAGCCAATTGTTTTTGAACGGTCTTTGTGATAGGTGTTTCGATTTCAACATCTTCAAGTGGAAGATCACGAAGTACTTCATATCCCATCAACATTGCGATCTCATCTACTAGCTCACGGAAAGCTTTTGTGGAAGTGTCTGTACGACGCAAGATTGACAACTTGTGTTGAATGAGTGGATGATTAATGACTTCAATTTTTCCCATTTTCTGAGTTCCTTCTTTCAATTTATTCTTCTTATTATATCAAAAAACGGTTTAAAAAGCTTTCTAAACCATTTATTTTTATTAATTTTTAAATCAAATCTGCCTCTTGAAGAGCTGTCTGAACAGTCTCAAGTGGTAAATAAGTTAACTCGGTGCCTTTTTCTTGATAGAGGTATTTGGCATAGTCGTCCATACGGTACTGGTTGATATAAACCACGCGCTTGCAACCAACTTGAAGCAGTTGTTTGGTGCAGTTCAGACAAGGGAAATGGGTCACATAGGCTGTAAATCCTCTTGGAACCCCCCGTTCAGCCCCCTGGAGAATAGCATTAACCTCAGCGTGAAGTGTTCGGACACAGTGACCTTCAATGACTAAACAGTCGTGATCGATACAGTGCTCCGTTCCTGATACGGAACCATTGTAGCCTGTTGAAATCACCTTATTATCCTTGACTAGAACAGCTCCCACCTTGGCGCGTTTGCAGGTCGAGCGATTGGCAATCAGTAAAGCCTGGGCTGCAAAGTACTCATCCCAAGCCAGTCTTTTTTCTGTCATAAGTCTTCTCCTTTTCCTCTATTTTTTGAAAAATGGCAAGCGTAAATCTGCAATCTTTTCAGCCGGAACCTTCATGCCATCCTTGATCCATTTGAGCAAAACCGATACGATGGCAGAACTCCAAAAGGAATGAAGGTAGCTGCTAACGCCTTTTGATTTTCCGTGGTATTTTTCCAGAAATTCCTGCATGGCTTGGACGAAAATCTTTTCCAAGTGGTAGTCCAGGGCAAGTTGGATAACCTTGGCTTCTTTCTTGGCTGCGCGGAAAAGGTGTACCCAGACCAGATAAAGGTCTGTTTTGACATCGTAGTGGCTCAGCTGTTCCATAATGTTATGGACACTGCGTTTAAAGACACTTTCCAAAATTTCTTCTTTAGAGTCATAGTTACGATAGAAGGCGGCACGAGAGACGCCCGCTCGTTTGACCAGCTCCGAAATGCTGATCTTGGCCAAATCTTTTTTCTCTAGAAGTTGCAAAAGAGCCGTCTCGATTGCTTCTCTGGTTAAAAAATTGGATTCTTGATTTGATTTTCTGAGATTTTCAAGAGATTTTTCAGATATTTTACGTTCAGACATAACAATTTCTTTCTACTTGTGACAACAGAGAGGTGGTACTTTTGTTTCAAGGGCTTTCATGATATAATTGTAAAAAAAGACAGAACCTTTGTCAATGTATAAGTGACAAAGATGGAGAATTTCTATGACTTGGAAGATTGTAGCTGACTCTGGTTGTGATTATCGTCAACTGCCTACTCTTGCTATCGATACTGAATTTGTGAGTGTTCCTTTAACCATTCAAGTAGCTGATCAGGTCTTTATTGATGATGCCAATCTCGACATTAACCACATGATGGAAACCATGTATGCGACTTCTGAGGCTTCAAAAACAGCCTGTCCTAGCCCTGATGATTACCTGCGTGCATTTGAAGGTGCTAAGCATATCTTTGTCGTTACCATTACTGGTACTCTTTCAGGTAGCCATAATAGTGCACAGCTCGCTAAGAATATCTATCTTGAAGAACACCCTGACACTCAGATTCATGTGATTGATAGTTTATCTGCTGGTGGGGAAGTTGACCTAATTGTAGAAAAAATCAATGACTTGATTGATCAAGGACTTTCTTTTGAGAAAATTGTTGAAGCTATTACAGCTTACCAAGAAAAAACCAAGTTGCTCTTTGTCCTCGCTAAGGTTGATAACTTGGTAAAAAATGGCCGTTTGAGTAAGCTGATTGGTACAGTCGTTGGCCTCCTCAACATCCGTATGGTTGGGGAAGCAAGTGAAACTGGAACCCTAGAACTGCTCCAAAAAGCGCGTGGACCAAAAAAATCCCTTCAAGCGGCCTATGAAGAGCTCATCAAGGCTGGCTATGCTGGTGGTCGAGTTGTCATGGCTCATCGCAACAATGAAAAATTCTGTCAGCAATTGTCAGAACGCTTGCAGGAAACTTTCCCACAAGCCAATATCAAAATCATTCCTACGTCTGGTCTCTGCAGTTTTTATGCAGAAGATGGTGGTTTGTTGATGGGATATGAAATCAACTAAGATTATAAGCAACAAGAGAGGCCAAGCATCTCTTGTTTTTTGTGGTACAATAGATCTATGAAACATTTTGATACTATTGTCATCGGTGGTGGACCTGCTGGCATGATGGCTACCATTTCCAGTAGCTTTTATGGTCAGAAAACTCTTCTCATCGAAAAAAATCGCAAACTTGGAAAAAAATTAGCTGGAACGGGTGGTGGTCGTTGTAATGTAACCAACAATGGAACCTTAGATGACCTAATGGCTGGAATTCCTGGTAACGGGCGCTTTTTATACAGTGTCTTTTCCCAGTTTGATAACCACGATATCATCAACTTTTTTACGGAAAATGGTGTTAAACTTAAGGTCGAAGATCACGGACGCGTCTTTCCTGCTAGTGACAAGTCTCGGACTATTATCGAGGCCTTGGAAAAGAAAATCACTGAGCTCGGTGGTCAAGTTGCTACTCAAACAGAAATTGTTTCGGTTAAAAAGATAGACGACCAGTTTGTCCTTAAGTCCGCAGACCAAAGCTTCACTTGTAAAAAACTGATTGTCACAACTGGTGGAAAATCCTATCCTTCCACTGGTTCGACTGGTTTTGGACATGAGATTGCCCGTCATTTCAAACATACCATTACCGAGCTTGAAGCTGCTGAGAGCCCATTGTTGACTGATTTTCCACACAAAGCGCTTCAGGGGATTTCACTAGACGATGTGACCTTAAGCTATGGCAAGCATGTCATCACCCACGATTTGCTCTTTACCCACTTTGGTCTATCCGGTCCTGCTGCCCTACGCATGTCTAGCTTTGTCAAGGGCGGAGAGGTTCTCTCGCTAGATGTTTTACCTCAACTTTCTGAGAAGGACTTGGTTGCATTTCTAGAAGAAAATCGGGAAAAATCCTTGAAGAATGCTTTGAAAACTTTGCTTCCAGAACGCTTGGCAGAATTTCTTGTGCAAGGCTATCCTGAAAAAGTCAAACAGCTAACTGAAAAGGAACGCGAACGACTTCTCCAGTCCATCAAGGCCCTCAGAATCCCTGTGACTGGAAAAATGTCTCTTGCCAAGTCCTTTGTCACCAAAGGCGGTGTCAGCCTCAAGGAAATCAATCCCAAAACTCTGGAAAGTAAGCTCGTTCCTGATCTCCACTTTGCTGGCGAGGTACTAGATATCAATGCCCATACGGGTGGCTTTAACATTACTTCTGCCCTCTGCACCGGATGGGTAGCAGGAAGTCTACATTATGATTAAATATCAAAGGTTGTAAAAAATGAATAGAAGAGAATCAGTTGAATTTGTCAACATGTGCTTGATTAAAAATGGGGACAAGGTTCTGGTCCAAGACAGAGTTAGCCCTGACTGGCCAGGCATTACTTTTCCTGGTGGTCATGTTGAACGTGGCGAATCCTTTGTCGATGCTGTCATTCGTGAAGTGAAAGAAGAAACTGGTCTGACCATTTCCAAACCCCAACTCTGTGGTATCAAAAACTGGTACGATGACAAGGATTATCGTTATGTCGTCCTTTTTTACAAGACAGAATACTTTACTGGTGAACTCCAGTCTTCAGACGAAGGGAAAGTTTGGTGGGAGGATTTTGACAATCTGTCTCATCTAAAACTTGCTACTGATGATATGTCTGATATGCTTCGTGTTTTTTTAGAAGAGAATCTCAGTGAATTCTTTTACTACAAAGACGGTGACGACTGGCTTTATGACTTGAAGTAAAAAATAGGCTAGGAAATTCCTAGCCTATTTATTCTGCATTTGTCTGGACGTAAGCCGATATGACATCTGATGTGTACTGGGCTGTTCCAGGTCCAAATTTGTCAATGTTTTCCTTAAACTCTGGGTTGTAGACGTAGCCTTTACCGATATGACCGAATACTTCAACGGAGCAGTCAAATCCATAAGTGCGAATGGCTTGCAAGAGCTTAGCTGCTTGCTCTTTGTTTTCAGCTGCTGTTGCAGCTAGCCCATTTTTAAGGTTATGAGCCAAAGCTTGAAAAACTTGGTTAAAGGCAGCCGTAGCCTCATCTTCACGACCCTTTTGGCGTTCGAGGGCCTGATCCATGACTTCTTGCCCATATTTCTCTACCGCTTCTTGGTGGTATTTTTGATTGTCTTGATAGCTAAATCCAGTGAATTTTTCCTCAATCGTCATTTTTCTTTCTCCTTTTTGTTCTTGAATGGTTTTTTGCAAGGTGGAAATCAAGGTATCCAGATGTTGCCTTTCTCGAGTTAGATAGTCCAACTGCCTGGTCAAATGGGGTAATAAATCTGTCCTTTCTTCCTTTAACAGCTCTGCTATTTTTTCTAAAGAAAAACCTAGATATTTGTAATACAGAATAACCTGAAGGCGTTCCAAATCCTCCTGACTGTAGGTTCGATAGCCGTTTTCCGACTTTAAGGGAACCAAGAGCCCTATCTTATCGTAGTGGTGCAGGGTCTTGACAGAGACACCTGAAAGCTGCGCAGCTTCTTTTATATGGTACATGATTTCCTCCTTACAAGAAATAGTATAACCCCTCCCCTTAGGTCAGAGTCAAGCGTTTTTGAGAAAAATTTTTAACTTTTTGAGAAAGGTGTGAAAACTTGAAAATGGTTTTCTTGACAGACCTTAGAAAACATGATAGGATAGTCAAGTCTATCAATCAAACAGAAGGCTCATAAAGAGCCATTGAGAGAAGGCTATTTGACTACTCAAGTAGCCTTTTCTTATTTTAAAAAACGAGATTGGAGTTTCAACTATGTCAGAAAAATCGCAATGGGGTTCTAAACTGGGCTTTATCCTAGCATCTGCTGGTTCAGCCATCGGACTTGGAGCCGTTTGGAAATTTCCCTACATGACTGCCGCTAATGGCGGTGGGGGCTTTTTACTAGTCTTTCTCATTTCCACTATTTTAATTGGTTTCCCGCTCCTGCTGGCTGAGTTTGCCCTTGGCCGTAGTGCTGGTGTTTCTGCTATCAAAACCTTTGGAAAACTGGGCAAGAATAGCAAATACAATTTTATCGGTTGGATTGGTGCCTTTGCCCTCTTTATCCTCCTATCCTTTTACAGTGTTATTGGAGGATGGATTTTAGTCTATCTGGGTATTGAGTTTGGAAAATTGTTCCAGTTTAGCGGAACGGGTGATTATGCTCAGTTATTTACTTCAATCATTTCAAATCCAGCCATTGCCCTAGGAGCTCAAGCAGCCTTTATCTTGTTGAATATCTTTATTGTATCACGTGGGGTTCAAAAAGGGATTGAAAGAGCTTCGAAAGTCATGATGCCCCTGCTCTTTATCATCTTTGTCGTGATCATTGGGCGCTCTCTCAGCTTACCAAATGCCATGGAAGGGGTTCTTTACTTCCTCAAACCAGACTTTTCAAAACTAACCAGTACTGGGCTCCTCTATGCTCTGGGTCAATCTTTCTTTGCCCTCTCACTAGGGGTTACAGCTATGCTGACCTATGCTTCCTACTTGGACAAGAAAACCAATCTGGTCCAGTCAGGTATTTCCATCGTAGCCATGAATATCTCAGTATCCATCATGGCAGGTCTAGCCATTTTTCCAGCCATGTCAGCTTTCAATATCCAGTCGGAAGGGGGACCAAGCCTGCTCTTTATCGTCTTGCCTCAACTCTTTGACAAGATGCCTTTTGGAACCATTTTCTACATCCTTTTCCTCTTGCTTTTCCTCTTTGCGACGGTCACTTCTTCTGTCGTTATGCTGGAAATCAATGTTGGCAATATCACCAATCAGGACAATCGCAAGCGTGCTAAATGGAGTGCTATTTTAGGAATCTTGACTTTTGTCTTTGGAATTCCTTCAGCTCTATCCTATGGGGTCATGGCGGATGTTCACATCTTTGGTAAGACCTTCTTTGATGCTATGGATTTCTTGGTTTCCAATCTCCTCATGCCATTTGGAGCTCTCTGCCTGTCACTTTTTACAGGCTACATCTTTAAGAAGGCTCATGCTAAGGAGGAACTCCATCTTGATGAAAGAGCATGGAAACAAGGACTTTTCCAAGTCTGGCTTTTCCTCCTTCGTTTCATCATTCCTATTATCATCATTGTGGTTTTTATCGCCCAATTTATGTAATCAAAAAGGACTTGAGCAGTAAACTCAGGCCCTTTCTTTTTTTATGGATGGCTAACAATCAATTCCAAACCTTGCCCTTCTAGGGTCCAAGCTTCAACATCACTTGGTAGGATAAAGTGGCTACCTTTTTGGATTGGATAGTTTTTCCCGTCAATAGTAAGCTGACCTTGACCAGCTAAGACACTAAACAAACTGTAGTCTGCTGTCTTTTTAAAGTCAACTTTTCCAGTGATTTCCCACTTGTAAACTGCGAAGAACTCGCTAGAAACGAGGAGTGTAGAACGCAGGTCATCAGCTTTGACAGTCACAGGACGGCTATTAGCAGGCTCCCCAATATTTAGAACATCGATGGATTTTTCAAGATGAAGCTCACGCAAGTTACCATTATCATCCTTGCGGTCAAAGTCATAGACACGGTAGGTAGTGTCACTAGACTGTTGGGTTTCAAGAATCAAGATTCCCGCCCCGATAGCGTGCATGGTACCACTTGGCACATAGAAGAAATCTCCAGCCTTAACTGGCACTTTTGTCAGTAAGGCATCCCAGTTCTTGTCCTCAATTTGCTGGCGGAGTTCTTCTTTTGACTTGGCATTGTGACCATAGATAATCTCTGATCCCTCATCCGCTGCGATGATATACCAGCATTCTGTTTTTCCAAGTTCGCCTTCGTGTTCTAGTCCATAGGCATCGTCTGGGTGAACTTGGACGCTAAGCCAGTCGTTGGCATCGAGAATTTTGGTCAACAGTGGAAATACAGGTTCTGGACGATTGCCAAACAATTCACGGTGCTCCGCATACAATGTAGCTAGATCTGTTCCCTCGTAGCGCCCATTAGCCACCTTTGAAACCCCATTTGGGTGAGCTGAGATAGCCCAGTATTCGCCAATTTTTTCACTTGGAATGTCGTAACCAAACTCATCACGTAGCTTGGTTCCACCCCAGATTTTTTCTTGCATAACTGATTGTAAAAATAATGGTTCTGACATGTCGATCTCCTGTCTGATTTTTCTCCCCTCATTATAGCAAAAAAAAAGTTCGAATTGAACTCTTTTCCACATCTTATAAAGTAGGGAGAAGATTTTGTAAAAATAGTAACGAAACAATCTTATACTTGATGGAGGAACCCCTAAAGCAGCACTCAGAAAGCTCGCTGTCAACGGCTGTTTTCCTCGACTCTTATTAGACCTTCTTTACTTGAGAATCTATTTTTATGTACAAAAAAAGACTGAGACCAGTCTTCTTTTTAAATCAATGCCGTGATAGCCGTTACTAGACCAAAAACGATACCTGGAGCATTGGCAGCTGCAAGTGGAATATCTCTTTCCTTTTTGAAAAGACCGTAGTAAACCCAAAGACTACAGTTGATGGCTGCGACCAAGGGTTGGATGAAGTTTCCTTTTTGACCAGCCAGGTTGTTCATGATTTGTGGGAAGTAAGAGACATACATCATAACGGACATAAAGGTCGCTACCCAACCCAAAATTTTCATTTGTTTTTCAGACATTTCCAGAACCTCTTTCATTTTTATAAATCATATTTTATAATCTTTTTTCAAAACAATCAAGACTTTGAAGCTTTTGTTATGAAGATCTAAACTATCACAATCTTGTGATAAGAAAGAGGAAACAGAAAAAGACCGGATTGCTCCGATCTTTTAATAGTTCATATGCGCACATCCTGTATTAGGAATAATTAAGGTTAGCTTCAAATGATTAAGCGACCTATTTCATTCGATAAAAATCAATCACTAGGCCAGCAGGGCCTTTAACTAGTAGCGATTCCGTTCCCCAATCAGTTCCAGCCGGACCGTTTAAAATCTCGACACCAATTTCTTTCAATCGTTGGTAGTTCTGATTTAGATCCTCAACCTCGATGTGAAGAATGATTCCTGATTGAAAATTTTCCAAATGAATCAAATGATTTTGGGACAACATGAGACAGTGACTGCCAATCGTAAACTGAGCAAAAGCATCATCAGCATAATCAGCCTTTTTATCCAAAATACGCTCCAAGTCAGCACAGACTTGGGGAACATCTGAAACGATGATATCTAATTGATTTAAATTCATTTACTATCCTCCATAAAAAGACCGGATTGCTCCGATCTTTTCAAGTTCCGCTCTATGAAAATCAAAGAATAAACAAGGAATCGAACCGCAGGCAGTACTGGGGTATGGCAAGGTGAAGATGACACAGTTTACATTTGATTTTCGACGAGAGGAATTATTTAATTGCGCGTGATTGCAATCCTTCTTCTTCCAAGAAGAGGCGGAATGGTACGAGTTCTTCTGCTTCGTATTTTTCCTTGAAGGCTTTGATTGATTCTTCTGAGTGAAGTTTTGGATCGAGTTCAAGTACTTCTACTGGAAGTGGACGATGTTGAGAGATGCGAGCATCAATCACAACAGTTTTACCTTCTTTGTTGAGTTTCACAGCTTCTGCAACAACTGCATCAATATCTTCGATACGGTCAACTGTAAATCCTACAGCACCTTGCGCTTCAGCGATTTTCGCATAGTCAGCATTAGGGAAGTCACAACCAAACAAGTGTTTGTTTGTGTCTTCGTATTTGTCCTTGATGAAGGCATATTTACCATTTGAGAAGACAACGTTGATAACTGGAAGGTCGTATTGAACGTTTGTGATAACGTCTGGGTAGCACATGTTGAATGCACCGTCACCCATGATGTTCCATACTTGGCGATCTGGATTGTCTTTCTTAGCAGCGATACCACCAGGAAGGGCAATACCCATTGTCGCAAAGAGTGGAGATGTACGCCACATGTTCTTAGGTGTCATGTGAAGGTGACGAGTAGATGTTTGAGTAGTGTCACCTACGTCGATTGAGTAGATAGCGTCTTGATCAGCATGTTTATTGATAGCATTGTAAACTTGGTACAATTGCAATTCACCCTCAGTTTTACCTTCGAGTTTGTTCATGTAATCACGCCAGTTTTGGTTGTTCTTAACGTTTGCACGCCACCATGGAGTAGATTCTACTGGGTTTACTTTGTCAAGTATTGCTTTCGCTGCTTGACCTGCGTCACCAAGGATTGAAGCGTCAAGGGCATGACGTTTACCAAGTTTGTAAGGGTCAATATCGACTTGGATGAATTTTTCAGTGTTCTTGAATGCTTCGTAAACTTCAGCAAATGGGAAGTTTGAACCAAGGAAAAGAACTGTGTCTGCTTCAAAGACTACTTCGTTGGCTGGTTTCCAACCAACACGGTAAGCAGAACCTGTCAAACCTTCGTAGTTCCATTCGAAAGCTTCAAAGTTTTTACCAGTTGTGATGATTGGTGCTTTGATTTTACGTGACAATTCAGTGATCACTTCACCAGCTTTTACACCACCGTAACCAGCGTAGATAACTGGACGTTCAGCATTGTTCAAGATTTCAACAGCTTTGTCGATTTCAACTTCGTTCAAGGCAGGAGCGATGAATGAACGTTCGTATGAACCTGAACCGTAGTATGAGTTTTCATCGATTTCTTGGAAACCAAAGTTTACTGGGATTTCAACAACAGCTGGGCCTTTTTTAGAAACTGCAGCACGGCAAGCTTCGTCAATAACTTTTGGCAATTGTTCAGCGTAAGCTACACGTTTGTTGTAAACAGCGATACCGTTGTACATTGGGTTTTGGTTCAATTCTTGGAAGGCATCCATGTTGAGTTCGTTAACTGGACGTGATCCAAGGATAGCAAGGAATGGAGTGTTATCCATAGCTGCATCGTAAACACCGTTAATCAAGTGAGTCGCACCTGGACCACCTGAACCAACTGCAACCCCGATTGAGCCACCGAATTTAGCTTGCATAACCGCAGCAAGAGCACCTGTTTCTTCGTGGCGAACTTGCAAGAAGCGGATATCTTTGTCTTCAGCCAAAGCGTCCATCAATGAGCTGAGTGTTCCTGATGGGATACCGTAGATTGTGTCTACGCCCCATGTTTTCAATACGTTGAGCATTGCTGCAGATGCAGTAATTTTCCCTTGAGTCATAATGATAACTCTCCTTCAAATATTTTTAAAACTTGATAAATCCGTTTTCATATACTAATTGGAAACGTTTCAGCAAATTTTTACTCTACTACTTTACCACATTTGTTTTGGGTCTCCTAAGAATGTGCTCAGAAGTTTTTATTCTCTATTACAGTACAGTTCGAAAGCGTTTTTTAGAACTGTTTTATAATACTCAATGAAAATTAAAGAGCACACTAGGAAACTAGCCACAAGTTGCTCAAAACACAGATTTGAGTTTGAAGATAAAGTTGACGTGGTTTGAATAGATTTTCGAAGAGTATAAAAAGCGAGCAAGCCCGCTTTTTAGTCTATCTTAGTAACATTGAGCATGAGTGAACTAATCAAAACAGATACAGAACTAAAGGCCATGGCTAGACCAGCCAGTTCTGGATTGAGAACGAGACCAATTCCTGAAAAAACTCCTGCTGCAATCGGAATACCAATGAGGTTATAGATAGAAGCCCAGAAAAGATTGAGTAGAATACGATTAAAGGTCTTCTTACTCATATCAAAAGCACGTGCCAATCCTAGTAAATTGTTGGTTGTAAGGACAAGATCTGCGGATTCAATGGCAATATCTGTCCCAGAGCCCATGGCAATTCCGACATCCGCTACACTGAGGGCTGGCGCATCATTGATGCCATCTCCAACAAAGGCAAGTTTACCATTCTTTTGAAGCTTGTGAATTTCATGTGCCTTTTCCTCTGGCAAGACATTTGCAATCACTTCTTCAATTCCAATTTGCTCTGCAATCGCATGCGCTACTCCAGCATTATCTCCGGTAAGCATGACCGTTCTAAGACCACGTTTTTTCAATTTAGCAATAGCTTCTCGAGCATTTTCCTTAGGGACATCCTGCAAGGCAATTAAGCCTTTTAACTGACCATCCACGGATAGGAAGACAACTGTTTTTGCTTCTTTCTCAAGCAAATCAAATCGTTCTTGATAATCATGTGGAATAGCAAGGTCAGCTAAGAGCTTAGCATTCCCCAGCAAGACTTGTTTACCATTAATAATCCCAGTCACACCTTTTCCATGCAAGGCTTGGAAGTTTTCCACTGGGTAAAGGCTAATTCCTAGTTCAGATGCACGATTAACAATAGCTTGAGCTAGCGGGTGTTGAGATACATCTTCCAGTGAAGCAGCCAAGCTGATCACTTCTCCTTCATCTCCGACAACATCTGTCACTACTGGCTTCCCTTCGGTCAAGGTTCCTGTCTTATCAAAAACAACCGTTTGGACTTTTTGGATTTCCTGTAGAACTGTACCATTTTTGAGAAGAACCCCCATCTTGGCACTTCGTCCTGTTCCAACCATGAGTGCTGTCGGTGTCGCGAGTCCTAGTGCACAAGGACAGGCAATTATCAAAACTGCTACTCCATAAAGAAGAGAAGTCACAAAGCTATCTCCAAGTAAAACAAACCAGACCCAAAAAGTAAGAAGTCCTAAAATGACAACTGCTGGTACAAAAATCCCAGAAATCTTGTCGGTCAAATCTTGAATAGGAGCACGACTCGTTTGCGCTTTCTTCACAAAGTCCACAATCTGAGCCAACATAGTCTCAGAACCAACTTTTTCTGCTTTAAAAACAAGGGTACCACTATTATTGATGGTTGAACCAATGACAGTATCACCGGCAGACTTATCTACTGGAATACTTTCCCCAGTCACCATTGACTCATCAATACTAGTTTCACCTTCTAAAACAATACCATCAACGGCAATTTTTTCACCTGGTCGAACGCGAATGAGATCTCCAACTTTGACTTGTTCTAGAGGTATTTGAACATAAACATCATCACGCAAAACCTCTGCTGTTTTTGCTTGTAGGTCTAATAATTTTTCGACTGCTTGCGAAGCGTTTTTGCGCATGCGTTCTTCAAATACTGCACCTAAAAGAATGAAAAAGAGGAGAAATCCTGCAATTTCAAAATAAACAGGCAAACCAGTGAAGAGGGCAACTAAACTATAGACATAAGCTACCAAGGTTCCTAGAGCTACCAAACTATCCATGTTGGCGTTATGTTTTTTAAAGCTGGCCCAAGCACTTCTGATATAAGGAACTCCAGATACCAACATAATGGGTGTCGTAGCTAAGAAAGTTCCCCAAAGCATGACTTGGTGACTAATTCCTCCTGTCGACAACCCAATCATGAGAATCACAAGAGGCACAGTAAAGATACTAGTAATCCAAAAACGCTGTAAAAGTGATAGAGATTTTCGAGTCTTCTCAACTACGGTATAACTCCCCTTTTGCATCTTCATGCCACATGAAAATTCATGCTCACCCAATTCTTGAGGAGTAAAGCGAATGACTTTCTCCTCATCTACGCCGATTGGTTCTAGGATCCCTTCTTCTTCGAAGAGAACTTCTTTATAACAGTTTGATGATGTCACACGATGAAAGGTAATCTCAGCAGGAATCCCTTTTTGCAGTTGAATTTGGGCTGGATGGTAGCCTTTGTCTGCCGTGATACGGATTTTTTGAACACCATTTTCAAGGCTTGCTTTTACAATTTCAGTCATAATATTCTCCTATTCTACAATCATCTTACCGTGCATCATATTCATGCCACAAGAGAAACCATACTCACCTGCTTCTTCAGGTGTGATTTCAACCACATATTGGTCTCCCATAGGCAGATCTGCATGCACTCCAAAGTCTGGAAAAACGATTTGATCCAAGCAAGGTGAAGGATCTTTTCGATCAAAAATAATGCGAGCAGGTTGCGATTTTTTGAGGATAATGGTTTCTGGAGTATATCCTCCCATGACCTCCACTCGAATTTCTTGATAGCCATTCTTTTGCTGAGCTCTCTTAGCATCTTCTTGCGGTTTTTTGAAAAACCAAAAGAGGATAAAAGCAATCATTCCTAAAACAACAATAGATACAAATAGATTTAACATAGCGTCTCCTTTACATGCAATTACATCTTACTTCTGTTACAGCGCTTGATTTCTTCTTAGAAATCACTTCTTCCAAGCCTTCCAAGTCAGCCTGAGTGAAATCACATTCCACAATCAAATCAGCCAACAAGTTCTTAATCCTACGGGAACAAACCTTGTCTTTAATATCTTTAATAAGCAAATCCCGACTTTGGTCCAAAGTTAAAAGGGCTGAATAGACAAAGGACTTGCCTTCTTTTTTCCTTGTCAGACACTCTTTCTCAACCAAACGAGCCAAAAGAGTTTGAATGGTTGACTTGGACCAGTCGAACCGCTCCGCCAGAACCATGATCAAATCCGTACTGGTCTGCTCCCCTTGCATCCAAATAATCTTCATGACCTGCCATTCTGCATCTGAAATCTGCATAATCACACCTCCTAAATCTACATTTGTCGATTACAGTTATTAGTATACTCCGAAAATCTACATTTGTCAACTATAATTTTTATTATTTTTTCGAAAAATAGAATTTCAATCATGTAACGAGAGATTTGCAGTCAAATTTTACTATATAAACTATAAAAATATGCTATACTGAAGAAAAAAGAAAACAACCGCTAGGGGTGCGTAAAGCTGAGATTAACGACTGTTAGATCCCTTTGACTCAATCTAGGTAATGCTAGCTGATGGAAGTGGAAATGATAATGAGGACTAGCTAGTCTTCTATTGCTTTCCTCAAACAGACTAGCTTGTTCTTAAGAATACAAACTTCAGTTGGTTGGGAGGTTTTAGATGACTTATTTACCCGTTGCTCTAACCATTGCTGGAACTGACCCTAGTGGCGGTGCTGGCATTATGGCTGATTTGAAGTCATTCCAAGCTAGAGATGTCTATGGAATGGCCGTTGTGACAAGCCTTGTCGCTCAAAATACCAGAGGCGTTCAATTAATCGAGCACGTCTCCAACCAAATGCTGGAAGCTCAATTGGAGAGTGTCTTTTCGGATATCAAGCCCCAGGCTGTAAAAACAGGGATGTTGGCAACTACTGAGATCATGGAGATCATCCGACCCTATCTTAAAAAGCTGGATTGTCCCTATGTGCTGGACCCTGTTATGGTCGCTACGAGTGGGGATACCCTGATAGATACTAGTGCGAGAAGCTACCTAAAAACAAACCTGCTTCCCCTTGCGACTATTATTACACCCAATCTTCCTGAGGCAGAAGAAATTGTTGGTTTTTCGATTCATGATCCAAAAGACATGCAACGTGCCGGTCGCCTGATTATAAGAGAATTTGGTCCTCAGTCCGTTGTTATCAAAGGTGGCCATCTTGAAGGTGGTGCCAAGGATTTCCTCTTTACCAAGGAGGAGCAATTTGTCTGGGAAAGCCCACGAATTCAAACCTGTCACACCCATGGTACTGGATGTACCTTTGCTGCTGTGATTACGGCTGAACTAGCCAAGGGCAGAAGTCTTTACCAGGCAGTTGATAAGGCCAAGGCCTTTATCACAAAAGCCATCCAAGACGCTCCTCAACTCGGTTATGGTTCTGGTCCAGTCAACCATACAAGCTTTAAAGATTAAAAAAAACTCTCTAGTTCCTACTTTAAGGGAATTAGAGAGTTTTTGATTAGGAAACAATGTCATCTAGCTTTGTTAAAAAGGCTTGCGCTTTTGCCTCAATATCTTTTGCCTGCATCAGATCTCTGACGACAGCGACCCCAGCTATACCAGTTGCAGCAAGTTGGTCAATGTTCTCTGACGTCAAGCCTCCAATAGCAACTACTGGAATGGCGACCGTTTGGCAAATGGTTTTCAAGGTTGAAATCAGGGTGATAGGCGCATTTTCCTTGGTTGTAGTCGGGAAAATGGCTCCTGTTCCCAAGTAATCCGCACCCGATGTTTCTGCTTCGAGGGCTCGTTTAACCGTTTTAGCTGTTACACCGAGGATTTTGTCAGGTCCCAAGACTTTGCGGGCAACCGAAACTGGTAGTTCATCGTCTCCGATATGCAGACCAGCAGCATCGACTGCAAGACAGATATCCAACCGATCATCTATAATCAAGGGTACCTGATAGGCATCTGTTATTTCCTTGACTTGTTTTGCCAGTTGATAATATTGATTGGTTGTAAGATTTTTTTCTCGTAGTTGGATGATGGTAACACCTGAACGGCAGGCTGTCTCCACTTTTTCAAGAAAGCTTTCCAAGGAAACTTGGTAGCGATTGGTTACTAGATACAGTCTAAGTGCTTCTCTATTCATAAACATCTCCTTTGATGGCTTCTAGCCAATTTTCATCTCTTTTTAGGAGAGAGAGTTGGTTGAGAACTTGGTAACGAAAATCTTCCAATCCCATTCCTTGAACAAGTATTCTCTCAGCAGCGATATTGAGATAAGAAACTGCTAGGCAAGAAGCTTCAAATGCAGTCTTTCCTTGGCTGAGAAAAACGGATGTCAAGGCTCCAACTAAGTCTCCTGTCCCTGTTATCCAGTCTAATTCTGCACAGCCATTTCCCAATACAGCAACTTGATTTTCCGAAACAATGAGGTCCTTGGGTCCAGTGACTAAAAATGACATACCAGAATAGGTCTGACACCAGTCTTTCAAGATTTGAAGCAAATCCTCAGTTTCTTGATCTTTAGCACTAGCATCGACCCCGACTCCATGGTGTTTTAAACCAACAAGACTTCGAATTTCCGACATGTTTCCTTTAAAGACTGTGGGCTTGTATCCTAAAAGATCTCTGACTAAGGTCTTACGAACGGGTGACGCTGATACACCAACCGCATCTACTACCATTGGGAGAGAAGCTTGGTTTGCATAAGTAGCCGCCATACGGATTGCTTTCTCCTTCTCGGCTGACAAATGCCCCAAATTGATGAAGAGAGCTTGACTTTGCTTAGTAAAATCAAGAACCTCACGAGGGTCATCTGCCATGACTGGTTTGCATCCCAGAGCCAAAATACCATTGGCCAGCATCTCACAGGAAATCTCATTGGTGATGCAGTGAATCAAGGAACTAGTTGCCAGAGGGAAAGGATTTGTAAATGCCTGCATCAGTCTATCCTTTCTCCAAAGAAATATCCCTGCACTTTTTTAAAGAATTCCTGCTTGATTAAAAATCGAAAGGCGAGGAAAGCTATGGCTGTACCGATCAAGGTTGCTCCGAAAAATCGAGGAGTGTAGATAAACCAGCTGAGCTTGGCCGCAGATCCTGTAAAGAGAACCATAACAGGATAGGAAACAATAGAACCAATAATCCCTGTTCCCAAGATTTCTCCTAGGGCAGAATAGTGAAATTTCCGACCGTACTTATAAAAGAGACCTGCAAGGAGGGCTCCAAAAGTCGCTCCTGTGAGGGCCAAAGGGGGAATGCCCTGAGTAGACATACGGATAAAGGCTGTGACTGTAGCCATGACCAAGGCATAAACAGGCCCCATCAAGATCCCTGCAAGGATATTGACTACACTGGACATCGGTGCCATTCCTTCAATTCGAAAGATGGGTGTAAGAACTACGTCAAGGGCGATCATCATGGATAAAATGGTTAATTTGTGAACTTGTAGTTGGTGGTTTCTCATTTTTTATTTCTTCTCTGTTTCTAAGGACTGCAAATCACTCGTCCAGGTTTGATGTTGGTAAGCCATCTCCCAAAACTTGGCTTCCATGTGGACACTTCTGTGGAAGGCATCTAGCATTTTTTGTTTGTCCGTCTCGTCACTTTCGCGATAGAGCTGATTGACCAGGGCTTCTTCCTCTTTAATCTGCTGTTCTAACTCATCGGTGATATAGGTTTCAATCCACTGTTGATAAAGAGGATTCGGGGATAGTTTGCGATTAAGTGCCTTGCCCAAATCATGGTATAACCAAGGACATGGAAGCAAACTAGCAAAAGCAATGCCCAAGTTTGGCTCTGCAAACTGGCGATAAATATGAGAAATGTAATGATAACAGGTTGGAGCAATCGGTTGCTCGTCCATTTCCTGGTCGCTGATTCCTAATTCCTTAAAAAATTGTTGGCGGATAAACAACTCACCCTCCACTAGACTCTGGGCATTTTGTTTCAAGAGTCTTTTCATCTCCTCGTTGGAAGTCTTATCAGCCAAGAGGTGATAGGCTTCTGAGAAGGCTTTCAGATAGTAGGCATCCTGAATCAGGTAATAGCGGAAAATAGAAGGTTCTAACGTTCCCTCTTGTAACTGTAAAACAAAGGGATGCTGAAAGGAAGCCTGCCAAGCTTCCTTGGATAATTCCATCGCAATATCTGTAAATTCCATAATAACTCCTTTATAGAAATAAACTGCTTTGAAGCAATAAAAAGAAAAGTAGGTAGATCAATTTTGTCCTCTGGGAAATGTAAAAAGTCCGATAGCTATTCTCCAACTGTGCATGCTCATCATATCCATGTGCAGACAAAGCTCTCAGGTAAAGATGGCGCCACCTAAAAACCGTCATCAGAACCTTACTGTAAATCAGGGGAGACCAAACATGCAGTTCTTGACCACGCAATAAGCAAGCTTCCTTGAGGGATTTGATTTCTTGCTGAATGAGGGGAAAGGAATTGAATACTACAATTAAGGCATAGGCCCAAGAACGCGATAACCCCTTTTGAGCCAAGTACAAGAGAAGCTCTTTTAGAGAAATACTAGAAACAAAGACAAGGCCGATACAAACGGTCACAAAGGCCCTCGTTCCAAGCATGACTGCCTGCGAAGTATCCCCATGTAACTGAACTGCCCAGTAGTTGGCCAAAGATGGTAAAATGGCGAGTACGAGCATCCAAGCTAACATTTTAAATCGACGGTAATAGAGCATGAAGAGAATGCAAAATGCGACTACCGAAAGATTAAGAGCAATCGAAGGAAGGAAGGATGTTTCCAAGGATAAAATTAGAAAGAAGAGACTGATAATCGGTGTCTTGGTTGCGACTTTGATCATACTACTTCACCTCCCCTAGAGTATCATTGTTCAGAGATGGGAGAGGTTTGCTGATTGTCACGTCTTTAATATGACGGAGACCCTCACTAGTCATCTCAATCCAATAATCAACCACAGAGATCAAGGGATCTAAACGATGGCTAATGATTAAAAAACTTCTTCCTTGATTGCTCTCCTCCAACATCCACTGACAAAAGTAGTCGCAGGCTCTATCATCCAAACCAGCAAATGGCTCATCTAGCAAGATCACAGAAGCCTTGCTGGTCAAGATGGTCAAAAGCTGAAGAATCTTTTGCTGACCACCACTTAATTGATAAGGACTCTTATCAAGTGCCTGCTCCAGATCAAAATATCGTAGAGCCTGGAGAATTCGCTGATTTCTTTCAGTATCTGGACCATCTAATTGCAGTTCCTCTCGCAGACTGACTCGGATAAATTGCTTTTCAGCTTCCTGAACAACTCCCGTCAGATCACGATACAAACTCTTTTTCTTTTTTAGGACCGAACCCTTCCAAGTAATGCGCCCTCTATACTTTTGAAATTGAAGAATGGAACGAAAGAGGGTTGATTTCCCAACACCATTATCACCCAGGATACAGGTAATCCCTTGGTAAAATGTGAAATCTGCAATCAAAAAGAGGGGGCGATTATCCAACTCACAAGTCGTTCGATCCATATGGAATAGTTCTGGACTAGAAGCAACTTCCTTTGAAGAAACCTGTGTCATCTCAGAGGTAGGGATTTTATTTATTTCTCTTAGTTGTCCATCTCTTAGCTCCACCATATGGTCGATATAGGCTTCATAATCAGATAAATCATGGTCGCATAAAATAACTGTCTTCCCATCAGAGGCCAACTCTTTTAGAATCTCCAATATCTCCAGCCTGCTCTTGCGGTCAATAGAAGCAAAGGGCTCATCCAAGAGATAGACCCTAGGATTCATAGCAAAGAGGACAGCTAGCGCAGCTTTTTGCTTTTCCCCACCTGATAGGTGATGGATGGGACGGTGCAAGATTGGCTCGCAACGACATTGCCGAACCACCTCTGCTATTTTAGCATCAATCTCTTGAAGGGGATGACCGATATTCTCCAAGGTAAAAATCAGCTCCTCAAACAAGTTCTCCATGGTAAATTGATGATTGGGATTTTGAAAGAGAATGCCAACCGTCTGGACACGGTCGACGATAGAAAGCTGACTGACCTCTCTCCCATCTATCAGGACTTGACCACTATAGGGAAGAGAACTGACTTGGGCAATCATTTGAAAGAGACTGGATTTCCCTGAACCACTGCTCCCAACTAACAAGGTGAAGGCTTGCGCATGAAAAGTAAAATCAATCGGCTCTGAGAAAGTTGGGGACTGAATCCCCCGTAGTTCCAGCCCCATCTACGCCTTTCCTCCAGCAGCAAACTGATGATAGAGTTTGACAATGGCACGAACCAAAATGGTACAGAAGAAAAAGACGGAAATAAAACGAACCACCAGCAAGGAAAGGACAAAAGGAAGGGAGAAGGCGTAGTAACCTAATTTAATGTATTCATAGACAAAGCTAACAAGCGTAATCCCAATACTATTAGCAGTTA
>CAUVSV010000004.1:0-89931 GCA_963554735.1 Streptococcus oralis | reverse complement strand
TTAATGTATTCATAGACAAAGCTAACAAGCGTAATCCCAATACTATTAGCAGTTAGAGAGAGCCAACTTTCATAGCGATTCTTGGTTACGATAAAACCAAGTTCACTTCCCAAACCTTGAACCAAGCCAGACAAAAGGGCACCTAGACCGAATTGGCTACCATAAAGGACTTCAGCAAGCGCAGCTAGCACTTCTCCAATCGTTGCGCTTCCCACTCTTGGAACAAAGATGGCAGCAATGGGCGCAGCCATACACCAGAGACCAAAGAGGATTTCATTGGCAAAGGCCTGCAAGCCAAGAGGGGCTAAAATCAGAGTGAGGATATCAAACAGATAGCCAGATCCCACAAAAACGCCACCAAAAAAGATAGACAAGAAAGCAAGCAAGATAACATCTTTTAACTGCCATTTTTTCAACATAAAAAACTCCTTTTTTAAAGAAAAGTGGGGCATTCAAGGAGAGCTACCAAAAGGCTTGTCGTCAAGCCTATCCAGTTTGTATAAACAAAAAAACTCCAATTACAAACGAGAATTAGAGTTTACCTTACAAGATTAGACAGTTCTTTTCAACATACGAAAAAAACCTTTTCACATTTCCCTTCGCCAGTCTTAACTGTATCAGGTTCAATGGGTATCATCTCAGCCTAAAGCACCCCAAATGTCTTTATTATTTAATTACTGGACCAGTATAACAGAATTTGAAAGCCCTAGCAAGAACTTTGACTGGAAAATATATTTATATAGTTTGTTTGTTCATTCTTTTGATCTACATAAAAGTATTGAATCTGTCCTATAATTCATAACCAATATCAAAAAAAGCTAATTCCAAAGCAACTGCTTGATTCCAGCGTTGCTGAAGTTCTGTCAAATCTTCTCGATTTTTCCCGACACGATTAAGTTCATCAACTAGAAATTGAACCCACTCTGCAAAGAAAGGACCTCTATGTAGATTAATCCATTCCGAATGAATATAGGCTTCAGGTAGTGCCAAATCTTTAGAACCCCAGCCTAAATAGAGACCTTCTGCAATGACCAGCATGACCAAAAGATGAGCATAGTCTGATGAAGCCACAGCAGAATACATTAGCTCCTGAAACGCTTTTGTTACAGGGTGCAAGTTCACTTCTAGATAGTCATTCTCTGCTATCTTTAACTCTTTGAAAGCCTTTTGGAAATAACCATCTTCATCTGCTTCAAGAAAGCCTAGTTGCTTAGCAAAACGAAGTTTGGATTCAAGCTGGTCTGCGTGAGCTACACAGGCACCCAGCATGGATAAGAAGGCATCAAAGAAATTATAATCTTGAATCAGGTAGTCTTTTAAGACCTTATTCTCAATTGTCCCCGCAAAAAGTTCCTTAACAAAACGATGATTGATTGCAGCCTGCCAATCCTTCTGATTGCTTTTTAATAATTCTCCAACGGTCAAACCTGGCTGAAATGCATAGTCTCGTGTTTCCATATTACTTTTCCTCTCTTTACTCGTTCGTAATCAATAAAATATCAAGAGATACCAAGCAAAATCGTAATTCCACTTGATACTTTTAAAGAACATCGAGGGCATTTGCAGAGAGCTACCTAAAAAAGCCTATCCTCTTTTGATAAACAAAAAAACTCCAATTACAAACGAGAATTAGAGTTTAGCTTACAAGATTAGACAGTTCTTTTCGACATACGAAAAAAACCTTTTCACATTTCCCTTCGCCAGTATTAACTGTATCAGGTTCAATGGGTATCATCTCAGCCTAAGGCACCCCAAATGTCTTTATTATTTTATTACTAGACCAGTATAGCAAAAAATGAAAGCCCTAGCAAGATATTTGACCGAAAAATATATTTATATAGTTTCTAATAACGATTTAATCTTTCTATACACGAAGAAAAACCTCCACATAAGGTGGAGGCCGTCTTCTTTATCAATACAATTTTAAGTCACGAGGGTCAACTGGGAAGGTTGGATTGTATGGGTTGTGACGCAGTTTGAAGTGTTTGACATCCTCAATAGTCTGAGTTCCAGATAACTGCATAACTGTCTTTAATTCTGCATTCAAGTGTTCAAAGACTTGACGTACACCCACACTACCACCCAGAGCCAAGCCATAGATGACTGGGCGACCAATAGCTACCAAGTCTGCTCCTGAAGCCAAGGCTTTAAAGACGTGCTGACCGCGACGAACACCAGAGTCAAAGACGATTGGCACACGTTTAGCAACTGCTTCAGCCACTTCTTGAAGCGAGTCAAATGATGCTGGTCCACCGTCGATTTGGCGACCACCGTGGTTGGTTACCCAGATACCAGAAGCACCTGCAGCAAGAGAGCGTTCAACGTCCTCACGGCATTGTGGCCCCTTGACATAAACAGGAAGACCTGAGTAAACAGCGATAAATTCTACATCGCGAGGAGACAAGCGTTGTTTGGCTGATTTGTAAACAAAGTCCATTGATTTACCAGCACCTTCTGGCAGGTATTCCTCAACAATCGGCATGCCAACTGGGAAGACGAATCCATTGCGCTTGTCGACCTCACGATTGCCCCCTACAGTTGCATCTGCCGTCAAGACAATCGCTTTGTAGCCTTCAGCCTTCACACGGTCCATGATGTGGCGGTTGATACCATCATCCTTACTAAAGTAAAATTGGAACCAGTGAGGCGTCCCTTGAAGGGCTTCTGTTATTTCCGGAAGATCAACAGTAGAGTAGGAACTAGTTGTATAGAGAGAACCGAACTCATGTACACCACGCGCAGTCGCCACTTCCCCCTGCTCATTTGCCAATTTATGAGCCGCAACAGGCGCCATAATAATTGGTGAAGATAATTTTTCACCTGCAAATTCAATCTCTGTACTTGGATTTTCAACATCACAAAGCGTATGAGGAACAATAAGTTTGTGGTTAAAGGCACGGATGTTCTCGCGTAGAGTGAAAGTATCCTCTGCTCCACTAGCGATATAACCAAAGGCAGCTTTAGGAATGACTTGTTGCGCCATTGGCTCCAAATCATAAGTGTTAATAAAATCTACAGGTCCTTCTGCATTACTTGTTTTATATGACATAAAGTGTCCTCCTTATTAAGTAAGCGTTTACTTTTTCTTACATAAACTATCTTACCTCTTTTTCAGAATCCTTTCAAAAATTTTGTCTGGGAATTTCAAATCACAGACATGATAAATATTTTCTATCATTGTGATAAAAAATTCATATTATCCAAACATGCCCTTTAGTGCTACAATAGCTATATTATTCCTAGATGGGAGGTTCTATTTTGGATTGGTCCATTGTTGAACAATATTTACCGCTCTATCAAAAGGCATTCTTTCTGACCTTACATATCGCAGTTTGGGGAATTCTGGGTTCTTTTCTTGTTGGTCTAATCGTTAGTGTCATTCGGCATTATCGCGTTCCTATCTTTTCACAGCTAGCAACAGCCTACATCGAATTGTCACGAAACACGCCCCTTTTGATTCAACTCTTCTTCCTCTACTTCGGGCTTCCCCGAATAGGGATTGTTCTTTCTTCAGAAGTCTGTGCAACAGTTGGGCTCATCTTTTTAGGTGGCTCCTACATGGCTGAATCTTTCAGAAGCGGACTGGAAGCAGTTAGTCAAACCCAGCACGAGATTGGTCTAGCCATCGGTCTAACGCCTGTACAGGTCTTTCGCTATGTGGTTCTTCCGCAAGCGACTGCGGTTGCTCTACCGTCCTTTAGTGCCAATGTCATTTTTCTCATCAAAGAAACCTCTGTCTTCTCTGCGGTAGCCTTAGCCGATCTCATGTACGTCGCCAAGGACTTGATTGGACTCTATTATGAGACAGACATTGCACTAGCCATGTTGGTAGTTGCTTACCTGATCATGCTTCTACCCATCTCTCTAGTCTTTAGCTGGATAGAAAGGAGGCTCCGCCATGCAGGATTCGGGAATGCAAGTACTCTTTCAGGGAAATAATCTCCTGCGTATTCTACAGGGATTGGGTGTCACGATTGGAATTTCCATTCTCTCCGTCCTTCTATCAATGATTTTCGGAACAGTCATGGGAATCATCATGACCTACCATTCTAGAGTTATTCGTTTTTTAACACGCTTTTATCTGGAATTTATCCGTATCATGCCCCAGCTGGTACTACTTTTCATCGTTTATTTCGGCTTAGCTCGAAACTTTAATATCAATATCTCAGGCGAGACTTCGGCTATTATTGTTTTTACCCTCTGGGGTACAGCTGAAATGGGGGACTTGGTACGTGGAGCCATCACTTCTCTCCCTAAACATCAGTTTGAAAGCGGACAGGCTCTGGGCTTGACCAACTTCCAACTTTACTATCACATTATCATTCCACAGGTCTTGAGAATACTACTACCACAAGCCATCAATCTTGTCACTCGTATGATCAAAACGACTTCCTTAGTTGTCTTGATTGGGGTTGTGGAAGTTACCAAAGTTGGACAACAAATCATTGACAGCAATCGCTTGACAATCCCAACCGCTTCCTTTTGGATTTATGGAACCATTCTGGTCCTGTATTTCGCAGTCTGTTTTCCTATTTCCAAACTATCCACTCACTTAGAAAAACATTGGAGGAACTAAATGTCTGAAACTATTTTAGAAATCAAGGACCTAAAAAAATCCTTCGGAGACAATCCTATCCTCCAAGGTCTATCCTTGCAAATCAAAAAAGGGGAGGTTGTGGTTATTCTTGGGCCATCTGGTTGCGGAAAAAGCACTCTCCTTCGTTGCCTCAATGGTCTAGAAACCATTCAAGGTGGAGATATTCTTCTGGATGGCCAGTCCATTATTGGCAATCAGAAAAACTTTCACCTGGTTCGTCAAAAGATTGGCATGGTCTTTCAAAGTTATGAACTCTTTCCTCACCTAGATGTCCTTCAAAACCTCATCCTAGGCCCTATCAAAGCTCAGGGACGAGACAAGAAAGAAGTAACGGAGGAAGCTTTGCAACTACTGGAACGTGTCGGATTGCTCGATAAAAAAGACAGTTTTGCTCGCCAATTATCTGGGGGACAGAAACAACGAGTGGCGATTATCCGTGCCCTTCTCATGCATCCAGAAATTATCCTCTTTGACGAAGTGACGGCTTCACTGGATCCAGAAATGGTGCGTGAAGTTCTGGAACTCATAAATGACTTGGCTCAAGAAGGGCGCACCATGATTCTGGTAACCCACGAAATGCAGTTTGCCCAAGCTATTGCAGATCGCATTATCTTCCTCGACCAAGGGAAAATTGCTGAAGAAGGAACGGCTCAGGAATTCTTCACCAATCCACAAACCAAACGAGCACAGGAATTTTTAAACGTATTTGACTTTAGCCAGTTTGGCTCATATCTATAAAGGAGATTTTTATGAAACTACTCAAACCAATTCTAACTGTTTTTGCTCTAGCATTTGCTCTTATATTTGTCACAGCTTGTAGCTCAGGTGGAAGCTCTGATGCTTCATCAGGAAAAACAACCGCCAAGGCCCGCACTATCGACGAAATCAAAAAAAGCGGTGAGTTACGAATCGCCGTATTTGGAGACAAAAAACCGTTTGGTTATGTTGACAACGACGGTTCTTACCAAGGATACGATATTGAACTCGGGAACCAACTGGCACAAGACCTTGGTGTAAAGGTTAAATACGTCTCTGTTGATGCTGCCAACCGTGCGGAATACTTGATTTCAAACAAGGTGGATATCACACTTGCCAACTTCACAGTTACTGACGAAAGAAAGAAACAAGTTGATTTTGCCCTTCCTTACATGAAAGTTTCACTTGGTGTCGTATCACCAAAAGATAAAATCATCAAAGACGTTAAAGAATTAGAAGGCAAAACTTTGATTGTTACAAAGGGAACGACTGCTGAAACTTATTTTGAGAAAAATCACCCAGAAGTAAAACTCCAAAAATATGACCAATATAGCGATGCCTACCAAGCCCTTCTTGACGGACGTGGAGATGCCTTCTCTACTGACAATACGGAAGTCCTAGCATGGGCTCTCGAAAATAAAGGATTTGAAGTCGGAATTTCTTCCCTCGGTGACCCAGATACCATCGCACCAGCAGTTCAAAAGGGGAATCAAGAACTTCTTGACTACATCAACCAAGAAATCGAAAAACTTGGTAAAGAAAACTTCTTCCACAAAGCTTATGAAAAAACACTTCACCCAACCTACGGTGACGCTGCTAAAGCAGATGATCTAGTTGTTGAAGGTGGAAAAGTCGACTAAAACTCTTCGAAAATAAACAGAAATCAGGTAATCCTTGTGACTACCTGATTTTCTATGTTTTAAGCATTTTGCCAATTTTCTTGGTCTTCTTTAAAGCGTTTTAGGAGGTCGAGTCCTTCTGGCGTAATGTAACCTTCTTCTTGGGCTAGGTGGATGAGTTCGCTGTAGTTAGAAAGTGTCACCAATTTCACATCAGCATCCGCAAAATTCTTATCGGCTTTCGGCAATTGATAACTGAAAATCGCTACAACTCCAAGCACATCGGCTCCTTCGCGTTTAGCAGCTGCTACGGCTTCAAGAACAGACCCACCCGTTGAAATGAGATCTTCAACAACAACCATCTTTTGTCCCTGAGCTACACGACCTTCGATTTGATTACCTGCTCCGTGGTCTTTTGGTTTGCTACGGATATAGGCAAAAGGCAGATTCATCTTATCAGCAATGATGGCTCCGTGCGGAATCCCTGCTGTCGCTGTTCCTGCAATCACTTCTACTTCTGGAAATTCTGCTTTAATAGCTTCCACAAAACCATTTTCAATCAAGCTACGAGTTTCTGGATAGGCAAGCGTCACTCGGTTGTCAGTATAAATCGGCGATTTGATACCAGATGCCCAAGTGAAAGGCTCCTCTGGTTTGAGGTAAACTGCTTGGATTTTCAAGAGGTGGCTAGCGATATCTTTAGCAAGTGTCATAGTATTCTCCTTTTGTTTTTATAATCTATTTCTTTCATTTCAGTCTTTGTTCCATTCATCCTTGATGGTATGATAAGCTGCAACAGGATCCTCAGCTTGGGTAATGGGACGTCCCACTACGATATAGTCACTACCGATTTGATAGGCTTCCGCTGGCGTCATGACACGTTTTTGGTCTCCTACGGCAGTTCCCGCCGGACGAATTCCCGGTGTCAGACAGATAAAATCTGAATTGGTGGCCTGCTTGATGAGTTGCACTTCCTGAGCTGAACAAACCACACCGTCCAAGCCCGCTTCAGCTGTCTTCTTGGCATAGTGAATCACAGACTCTTGCAGAGTGGTTTGGATATTTTGAAAGTCTCTCATTTGTTCTTCAGAAGTTGAAGTCAATTGAGTGACAGCAATCAATTTTGCTTCTTTTCCAAGACCTTCACGCGCAGCCTTCATCATCTCCACACCACCTGTAGCATGAACGTTGGTCATGTCTACACCAAGCTGAGATAAGACCTTCATGGCAGATTTTACTGTATTTGGAATGTCATGTAGCTTGAGATCCAAAAAGACACTATGCCCCAGTGACTTCAAATAACGGACAACTTCTGGACCTTCCGCATAATAAAGCTCCATCCCTACTTTTAGATAAAGACTTTCTTCTGCTGGGAAAAGAGATAAAAATTCCTTGACTGCCTCAAAACTAGGAAAATCAAGAGCAATAACTGGACGATGTTCACGCATACCTTTCTCCTTTTACCTTTGTAAGCTAGAGAGCATGAAAAAAGGAACCTGCCAACAGCAAGGTTCCACGAAAAATGGGTAGAGTTCACCCTTTCACCGTCTAACCTTAGCTGCCTCTCTGGACTGCTTTAAAGGTTTTTTTCTATTCTATTATTTATAGTAGGACTTGTCAAGCAAAAACTCGAAACTGGACTTCTATACCATTCAAAATCAAGAGGAAAAGTTAGTCTAACGACTCTGTGATTGCTGGCTCGTTTGGCTTTGATTTCCTTGTTCTTCTTGTTTTTTCTTTTCTTCTTCCTGTTTTTTCTTCTCAGCTTCCTTGGCCTCTTGTTTGGCTTTTTCCTCAGCCTCTTCTATCAATTTATCCGCTATCGTATAGCTGTATACTCCAGCTTCCATATCGACTACACTCGGTTCTGACAATTGTGGCTTGATTTTGCTGTAATAAGGCAATTTCTTGCTCAATTCTGATAAAGGAACCAAAATCTCATCTGTATCCAGCATGGTAATTTTTAAAAGATCTGCTGTTGCCTTGCTCGGCGCTAATTCGATTTTCTGGATTCGACTCTTGATATCCTCACTGATGGTAGACAATCCTGTTATCAGCTTTTTCACCTGCTGCTCATCGTTAAAGGTAACTGTCAGATAAGTCTCAGGCAAGTTTAAGCGATCAACAGGAGTTGACTCTACTGTACCACTAGACAGAATAGGATAATGTTCTTCACCAGACACATAATAACCGACAATATCGAATTCCTTGACCTCAATCGTAAAGTTAGTCGGAAATTGATAGTCAATCTTCGCTGATTCTATCCAATGATTGGACTTGATTCGCTCAGCGTATGTTTCCTTATCCAACAATAGAGCTAAAGTATAGTCGCTATCTTGAATCCCAGAAGCCTGTTTGATGTCATCCGCCTGCGTGTTACTATTTCCCTTAACCTCGATATTTTTGATGGTCGAAAGTGGAGTCAATAGATAGACTGAAAGAAGAAGGACCAGGACACTGGGTACCAAGATACTCACAGCTCGCCAAATATGAACAGGCGCAATTTTAGGCTTGGCTGGTTTCTCTGGTTTTTTGGGTTTTTCTTTTTTCTTCTTCTCTTTTTCCTCTTTGACTTTAGGGGCATCCTTTTGAGATTTTTCTTCTTTTTCGGATGGTTCCTTGCTTGGACTTGAGGCTTCCTCAACTGACTCACTCGATGATTTCTTGGATTCCTCCAGTAGTTTCGAGTTGGCTTCCTTACGAGCTTGTTTTTCCTTTTCCTTCTCTTCAGCTAGGGCAGCTTCTTCCTCAGCCTTCTTCTTCAGGTATTCCTGGTTTCGTTTCTGCCATTCAGACAATTCTTGCTTCTTGTTTGATTCTTTTTTCTTATCCTTTGACATTGATATTCCTTATGCTAGGTCTTTTCTTAATAGATCGTAAAAATCTGCAAGAGATTTCAATTCAGTCGAAGCCTTCATGCTAGCTTGGTATTGATCTTTGTGACTAAGCAAGTGACTGAGTTTTTCCTCCAAACTTTCCAAGGTCAAGTCACTTTCTTGAAGTTCTTCTGCATAGCCTTTCTTAACAAAATAGGCTGCATTTTCAATCTGGTCTCCTCGACTTGCTTCACGACCCAATGGTACGATGAGATGGAGTTTTGCCATGGCCAAGAGTTCGAAAATCGTATTGGCACCACCACGGGTCACCACCACATCTGCCATCTCCATCAAGGGTTGATAGAGATCCGTCACATAATCAACACGAAAGAGATTTTGACTCAACTCATTGAGGCTAGAATCTCCAGTGAGATTGATAATATTGTAGCGCTCTGTCAGTTCTTGCTTATGATCTGTCACCAATTGGTTAAAGACACGAGCTCCTGCAGAACCACCAACAAATAATACCGTTGGTAATTTGGGATTAAAGTGGGTTTGGATATCCACCAATTCATCTGGTTCAGGAGTTTTTTGGTCTGAAACCTTGGTCACAGCACCCACATGCTCGACTTTTGCGAGACCAGCAGCTTGCTCAAAGGTTGAATACATCTTGGTCGCAAATTTATAGGCAATTTTATTGGCCAAGCCCATAGACAGGTCCGATTCGTGAATAAAGACAGGCACTCCTGACACACGCGCAGCTATAACCGGCGGTACAGAGACAAATCCTCCCTTAGAAAAAAGAGCCTGTGGACGCAGTCGTAACATGATAAAGAGGGATTGAACAATTCCCCAACCAACTTTAAAGACGTCCAGCATATTTTGCCAAGAGAAATAGCGACGCAACTTCCCAGTCGCAATAGAGTGGAAGGTCACATTCAAGCCTGACTTGAGGATTTCTTGGTGTTCAATTCCATGCTTGTCACCAATATAGTGAACTTCCCAGTCGTCTTCGATGAACTTGGGCATTAATAAGAGGTTGAGGGTGACATGTCCAACCGTCCCCCCACCTGTAAAAACTATTTTTTTCATATTATTCCTTTAACTCCGCTACTGTGTCGATGAAAAGATCTCCACGTACTTCAAAGTTAGCATACATATCCCAGCTAGCATTGGCAGGACTGAGAAGAACCACGTCTCCTTGAGTCGCAAGCTCATAGGCCTTGCGGGTCGCATCAGCAATATCTGTCGCATCTACATAAGCCACACCAGCCTTATCCGCTGCCCGTTTGACACGTTCTGCAGATTGACCGAGGATAACCATCTTCTTGAGCCCAGTAATATCTGGCACTAATTCGTCAAACTCATTGCCGCGGTCCAAACCACCTGCAATTAAGATAACCTTACTATTGTCAAATCCTGACAAGGCTTTTTGAGTGGCTAAGATATTGGTTGACTTGCTATCGTTATAGAATTTGACACCCTGAATTTCATCCACAAATTGGAGACGGTGTTTGACACCACCAAAGGATGAAAGAGTTTCCTTGATGGTTTGGTTGTCTACACCACGAAGCTTGGCTACAGCCATAGTCGCAAGGGCATTTTCTACATTGTGGCTACCTGGAACACCGATTTCACTAGCTGCCATGACCACTTCTCCACGGAAGTAGAGTTGACCATCTTCCAAATAAGCTCCATCAACCTTTTCCTGTGTTGAAAATGGTACAACAGTAGCTTGTGTTTTGGTAGCCAATTCTTTTGCCAAATCTTGGTTAAAGTTCAAAACAAGGAAATCAGCTGCTGTCATCTTGTTCTGGATATTCCACTTGGCTGCCACATATTCTTCAAAAGAGCCATGGTAGTCGATATGAGTGGGCATAAGGTTGGTAATAACCGCAATCTCAGGATGGAATTCTTGAACACCCATCAGTTGGAAAGAAGAAAGTTCCATGACAAGCGTGTCCTTAGCCGTTGCAGTTTGAGCCACTTGACTGGCAGGATAGCCGATGTTCCCTGACAAGAGACCATGTTGGCCAGCAGCAGTCAAAACTTCCCCAATCATCGTCGTTGTGGTTGTTTTCCCATTTGAACCAGTAATACCGATAATTGGCGCATCTGAAATCAAATAAGCCAATTCCACCTCAGTCAAGACTGGAATCCCCTTTGCCAGAGCCTTCTCAATCATGGGATTGCTATACGGGATGCCTGGATTTTTCACCATCAGAGCGAAATCTTCATCCAATAATTCCAAAGGATGCCCACCAGTGACAACCTTGATCCCATCTTCCAGCAAGCTTTGAGCAGCAGGATTTTCCTCAAAAGGCTTGCCGTCATTTACTGTCACAATAGCACCTAGCTTGTCTAGCAAACGGGCCGCAGACTCACCAGACTTAGCTAAACCTAAAACAAGGACTTTCTTATTTTTAAATTGATCGATTACTTTCATGTCTCAAACTCCATTTCTACTCCTACTATTTTACCATTTTTATGAAAATAATACTAAACGAAAATGCTCTAGCCTTCATTCTAGCATAGAAAAAGAGAGCCATAGCTCTCTTTCTATTTATCTTCTTCTGCTCTTTTTTACAGACATGAGCGTAATGTCTCTCAAGCTAAAGTAAGCTAGGGCCAACATGGCGATTGTGACAAAGAATTCTGTCGGTAATTGGAAGATTTGCAAGATGGACAACATCAGCAAAATCAAGAGTGCAACAACTACAAAGACCAAGATAACGATGTTGACTGTTCCTTTGATACTTTGGGGTGTCGCAAATACATAGAGTAGTAATAAGAGTATCCCTATGATTAAATAGACCATCTTTATCTCTTTCTAGCTCTTATTCAGCTGATTTTTTCTTCTTGTTGGCTTTCTCACGCTCTGCCTTGTTAAGGATTTGTTTACGCAAACGGATAGACTCAGGCGTTACTTCCATGTACTCATCGTCATTCAAGAATTCAAGAGACTCTTCAAGGGTCAAGATACGAGGTGTCTTGATAACAGCTGTTTGATCCTTAGTAGCTGAACGAACGTTGGTCATTTGTTTGGCCTTAGTGATGTTAACTGTCAAGTCGTTTTCACGAGAGTTTTCGCCAATGATCATTCCTTCGTAAACCTCAGTACCTGGGTTGACAAAGATGGTTCCACGTTCTTCGATAGACATGATTGAGTAAGTTGTAGCCTTACCAGCATCGATGGAAACAAGGGCACCACGGTGACGTCCACCAATTTCACCTGGAATCAATGGCAAGTATTGGTCGAAGGTATGGTTCATGATACCGTAACCACGAGTCATTGACAAGAACTCAGTTGAGTATCCGATCAAACCACGCGCTGGAACAAGGAAGACCAAACGAGTTTGACCATTACCAGTTGAAATCATATCCAACATTTCACCCTTACGTTCAGAAAGGCTTTGGATAACAGAACCTTGGTATTCTTCTGGAGTATCGATTTGAACACGTTCAAATGGCTCACATTTAACACCGTCGATTTCTTTTACAATAACCTCTGGACGAGATACTTGAAGTTCATAACCCTCACGACGCATAGTTTCGATAAGGATTGACAAGTGCAATTCTCCACGACCTGAGACAGTCCATTTATCTGGTGAGTCCGTTGGGTCAACTCGTAGGGAAACGTCTGTTTGCAATTCTGCTTGCAAGCGTTCTTCCACCTTACGAGAGGTCACCCATTTTCCTTCACGACCTGCAAATGGTGAGTTGTTGACCAAGAAAGTCATTTGAAGAGTTGGCTCATCGATGTGTAGGATTGGAAGAGCTTCAACCGCATCTGTCGGAGTAATGGTTTCACCAACAAAGATATCTTCCATACCAGAAACAGCAATCAAGTCACCTGCTTTGGCTTCTTGGATTTCACGACGTTCCAAACCAAAGAAACCGAAAAGTTTTGTAACACGGAAGTTCTTCGTTGTACCATCTAGTTTAGAAAGGGTAACTTGGTCCCCAACTTTCACACTACCACGGAAGACACGACCAATACCAATACGTCCTACGAAGTCATTGTAGTCCAAGAGTGAGACTTGGAACTGTAACGGTTCATCTGAGTTGTCTACTGGAGCAGGGATATGGTCGATAATGGTATCAAAGATTGGTGCCATTGTTTTTTCTTGATCAGCTGGATCATCTGACAATGAAGAAGTTCCGTTGATAGCTGAAGCATAAACAACTGGGAAATCAAGCTGGTCATCGTCTGCACCAAGCTCAATGAAGAGCTCCAATACTTCGTCCACTACTTCTGCTGGACGAGCTGATGGTTTGTCGATTTTGTTAACAACCACGATTGGGACAAGGTCTTGTTCCAAGGCTTTTTTCAATACGAAACGAGTCTGTGGCATTGTTCCTTCGTAGGCATCTACGACCAAGACAACACCGTCAACCATTTTCATGATACGCTCAACTTCTCCACCGAAGTCCGCGTGTCCTGGTGTGTCCATGATATTGATACGAGTTCCGTTGTAAGCAACGGCTGTATTTTTAGCAAGGATGGTAATTCCACGCTCTTTTTCGATATCGTTTGAGTCCATAGCACGCTCTGCCAATTCAGTACGTGCATCAAGCGTTTCAGATTGTTTCAATAATTCGTCAACGAGGGTTGTTTTACCGTGGTCAACGTGGGCGATAATCGCAATGTTACGGATATCTTCTCTTAATTTTGTCATGATTTCCTCTAATATTTAAATTTTTATTTCTAACTGAACAATTATACCACAGTCTCATTCAAAAATCACAGTTCAGCTAAGTGTAAATGTTTTCACTCTGCTTTTCTAGTCAAGGCAACTCTTTTCAAAGTCAGAGACTTATGATAAGATAAGCTGGTATGCGTTTAGATAGATTATTAGCCCAAGAAAAGGTCAGCCGCAAGGCTATGAAACAGGCTCTATTAAAAAAAGAAATCCTAGTAGATGATTGTCCAGCCAGATCCCTGGCTCAAAATGTCGACACTGGATTACAGAAATTAGTCTTTCAAGGACGACAAATCCAAGGCTACGAGCACAACTACCTCATGCTTCATAAGCCAAACGGAGTCGTTACAGCTAGCAAGGATAAGAAACTTCCAACCGTCATGGACCTCCTTCCACCTGACATCCAGTCTGACCAGCTCTATGCTATCGGCAGACTAGACCGCGATACGACGGGACTGCTCCTTTTGACAGACAATGGACCTCTTGGTTTTCAACTCCTTCATCCCCAGTACCATGTTGATAAATCTTATCAAGTGGAAGTCAACGGACCGCTCACGTCAGACCATATCCAAAAATTCAAAGATGGGATTGTCTTTTTAGATGGGACCACTTGTAAACCTGCTCAGCTAGAAATTCTAGACATAAGCCCAACAGAAAGCCATGCCTCTATTACCATCTCAGAAGGAAAATTTCATCAAGTTAAAAAAATGTTCCTCTCAGTTGGTGTCAAGGTGACTGCCCTAAAACGCACCCATTTTGGACCTTGGAACTTGGATGATAATCTTCAAGAAGGAGACTATCGTCCCCTAAACTCAGAAGAGTTGGCAAGCATTCGTGACTTTCTCAGAAAAAGTGGTTAAAAAATGAGCTCAGAAACATCTAAGCTCGTTTTCTTATTTCTCAACTTTGACCTTCCCGATCCAAGAATCCAATCCATAAGAAAGGATATAAATCTCAGAGAAACCTTGTTTTTTCAAATAAAGTGCGGCATTGGTCACTCGTTGTCCGCGTTGGTTTTCGTAGAGAAGGACAGGTTTATCCTTGCGAAGGGCTACAAGGCTTGACTTCAACTGATTTGAAGGAATATTTCGCGCACCAAGGATATGTTTTCTGTGAAATTCTGCTGGTTCACGGACATCAATCAATTGCCCTTTCCGAATCAAGGCTTCAAATTCTGCATTATCCACAATCTTAGCCGCACGACGAATACGAAGGTAGTTATACCCCATCCATGCCACCATCGCCAATACGATTCCCCACAAAAACCAAATTGTCATAAGTTCTTATCTCCATTTTTCTCTATGTAGTCTAATTCTATCTTGTGCTCTCTACGAAGAACAGCTTCCGCCTCTAGATAGTCTAGCTTGTCCATCAGACCTGCATCATAGATCCGAGAGAGTTCGAGCTTCATCAGTTCAATATCATACAAACGCTTCCCCATGTAAACAATAATGCCAAATTGTTTGAGAAATTGCTGCACATCATAGAATGTTTTCATAGCTTTCATTCTAACAGATTTCAGACTTTTTTTCAATACTAGACCGGCTCTTCCCCCTATTTTCTTCGTCTTCATTGCCCATTCTTCCGCAAGTATGGTACAATAAAAACATGAGAATTCAACAACTACACTATATTATCAAAATCGTCGAAACTGGCTCTATGAATGAGGCAGCCAAGCAACTCTTTATCACCCAACCCAGTCTCTCTAATGCCGTTCGAGACTTGGAAAATGAAATGGGTATTGAAATCTTTATCCGCAATCCCAAGGGCATTACCTTAACCCGTGATGGGATGGAGTTTCTCTCCTATGCCCGTCAGGTCGTTGAGCAAACGCAGCTTCTGGAGGAACGCTATAAAAATCCTATCGCCCATCGCGAACTTTTCAGCGTTTCCTCTCAGCACTATGCCTTTGTAGTCAATGCCTTTGTCTCTCTGCTCAAGAAAAGTGATATGGAAAAATACGAACTTTTCCTTCGTGAAACTCGGACTTGGGAGATTATCGATGACGTCAAGAACTTCCGTAGCGAGGTCGGTGTCCTCTTCCTAAACAGCTACAACCGCGATGTTTTAACGAAAATGCTAGATGACAATCACCTGCTAGCTCACCACCTCTTCACAGCCCAACCCCATATCTTTGTCAGCAAGACCAACCCTCTAGCTAAAAAAGACAAGGTCAAACTGGCTGATTTGGAAGACTTCCCTTATCTGAGTTATGACCAGGGGACGCACAACTCCTTCTACTTTTCAGAGGAGATTCTTTCACAAGAGCATCACAAGAAATCCATCGTAGTCAGTGACCGCGCAACCCTCTTTAACCTCTTGATTGGTTTGGATGGTTACACCATTGCAACAGGGATTTTGAACAGCAACCTCAACGGAGACAATATCGTTTCCATCCCGCTGGACATTGACGACCCGATTGAACTGGTCTATATCCAACATGAAAAAACCAGCCTGTCTAAGATGGGCGAACGCTTTATCGAATACTTACTAGAAGAAGTTCAATTCGATAATTAATAGGAAAAATGAAAAAGGCAAAAAGAAAAAGTTAGGAAATAGAAAGTGAAAAAGATACTACTGACCAGTGCTTTAATCCTTTCAATCGCAGGATTAGCACCCGCATCCGTCTTAGGAGAAGAAAACACAACTCAATCCACATCTGCTGTCAAGGAAGCAATTGCCAAAGAAGAAAAGAAAGAATCAAGTGTTGAGGAAAACTCTAAATCAAAAGTTCTTCCGAAAGTAAATGTGCAAGAAGACATGCCCAAAAAAGAAGGATGGTACCAAGAAAATCACCACTGGCGTTTTTACCAAGATGATAAACCTGCTTTGAACTGGAAACAAATCCAAGGCAAATGGTACTACTTCGATCAAGATGGTAATCGTCTTCATTCTACTGTCTACAAAGGCTATGCCTTTGACCAAGATGGTGTCATGATAGAAAATAGCTGGACCAAACTGGACAATCAATGGTATTATGCTGATTCCTCTGGACGACTTGCTCAGAACACCTGGAAAAAAATTAACGGCTCTTGGTACTATTTTGACCAAATTGGAAGTATGCTCAGCAACACTGCCGTTGACGGCTATCTTCTCACAAAAAGCGGAGCTATGGCAGAAAAGGGTTGGACTAAATTAGACCAAATTTGGTATTATGTCGCTCCTTCTGGAAAGATCTCGCAGGATAAATGGGAGAAAGTCAACGGTTCTTGGTATTACTTTGACAAAGACGGTGGAATGCTGAGTGCGACAACCTTCAAGGGCTACCTCTTCAACCAGAGTGGAGCTATGGCAGAAAACAACTGGGTCAAAATCAAGGATACTTGGTTCTATGCGAACGGGTCAGGGAGATATATCCAAGACAACTGGCAAAAGATTCAAGGTTCCTGGTACTCATTTGACCAGAATGGTGGAATGCTAGCAGACAAATGGAAAGAAAGCTACTACCTTAAAACCAGTGGAGCCATGGCGGAGAATGAGTGGATCTTCGATAAAGCCTACAAGAGCTGGTTCTATCTAAAAGCGGATGGCCGTTATGCAAATCAGGAGTGGATTGGAGCATACTACCTCAAGTCAGGTGGTTACATGGCAAAGAGCGAATGGATTTACGATAACTCTGACAAAGCACGCTACTACCTAGATGATAATGGGCATTATGTTTCAGGAACTTACAAGATAGACGGTAAGGAACACCTGTTCCAAAAATACGGCCAATGGATTTCTGAAGTTTCAACTGAAGGAGGATTTACAAAAGGCCTATACAGCAATACCATCTTCCTAGACCCTGGGCATGGTGGTCGAGATTCAGGAGCTTTTTACTACAATGTAGCTGAAAAAGATCTCAACATGCAGATTTACCGTAAACTTCGTACTAAGTTAGAAGAACTAGGCTACAAGGTCCTCACTTCTCGTGATAGTGATATTGACGTTGATTTTGTTACCGAACGTTCTCGTATGGTTAATAAAACCAACTCTGACATCTTTATCAGTATTCACTTCAACGCTACTGGTAATACCTACTCAAAAGCGAGCGGTATTCAAACCTACTCCTATAGCGATGAACCTGATTATCCAAGTAAGATTAATAAATACTGGCACAATCACCCTGATCGTATGAGTGAAAGCAGACGCCTCGCCGCTGCCATCCACTCCTCTCTTCTAGCAGAAACAGGAGCTAAGGATGCTGGCTTATTGGAAAGCAGCTATGCCGTACTACGCGAAACAGCCAAACCAGCCGTTCTCCTAGAGCTTGGTTATATGGATAATTTCTCCGAAAACCAACAAATCAGAGATAGCCACTACCAAGATAAACTGGTCGCAGGCATCGTAAAGGGGATCCAAAAATATTACGCTGGTCAGTAAAAAAGTCTCGAGAAATCTCGAGACTTTTTATTTATCTTCTTTTTTATCCTTATCAGGAAAGAGGTAGCCAAGTCCTACACAAGCTAGCACACCGGCACCAATCACCAAACCACTTGAAATGGGCAAAAGATCAAAAATAGCATTTGCTATGATAAAGGCAATGATCAAGCACATCAAACTAGCCTTGTAGTCTTTTTTCAAAAAGTTTTCTAGCGTGAAATAGAGAAACAATCCTACAGGAATGAGTGACCAGAGATTGACATCCAAACTTGGCCAGCCAACAGATCCGAAATACAATACTAGCGCTGCTGCTACTAAAAATACAAGTCCCAATAATTTTTTCATTTTTTGTCTCCATTTTCTTTTTTATTGACTTGAGTTGTCTGATACTGACCCCTCACGTCCCTTACATGAACCATTATAGCAGAGGAATTTTTCAAGAACAAGCCCTTTTGCCTATCTGGTCAATATCTCTGTCTAAGTGGTTGAGTATTTGTAACAAAAGAAAAAGAAGCCCTAATGGGCTTCTTGATTCTGCCGATTGTAACAGTATTTTTGAACGAATACCATCTAGTTTTTCTTTTCCTTAGATTCTAGAGAAGATTTGATTGTTTCTCGATCAGCTTGCAGTTGAGCTAAATTCTTTTCTTCTTCTTCAAGTTTACTGGTATCTGGTTTCACACGGTAATAAACATCTTCTGGTTTCATTAACATAGACCCGTAATCTTGTCCTGAAAGTAGTCTTTCCTCAGCATGATTGCTTTTATCCGTAATCTTTCCGTCATCAGCAGGTTGCATAACAACTCCACTTGGCACAGCTACTACTACGAATCCTCCAGCAATAGAATCTTTTACCCATGCACTGATAGACGCTGTCTCAGGGTTACGACTATCTTGTCCTTTTGATACCTTTAATCCAACTACAGATTCGTACTTTTGATCATTTGTAAACCAAGTCGCACGTACTTCTCCAGAATCATTAATAATGTATTCATTACCAGATTGACTACGCCAAGTACCTTCTAAACTAGACAGATCATTGTTCTTAATGGCTTCAATATCGAGTTTTGGAACGGTAGTTTCTTTCTTCAACTTGCTAACAAGTGCTTCTGCTTCCGTAATTTTGGTATCTAAAGCAGTCAGTTGATCCTTGAGTTTCTGAATTTCCTCTTGTTTATCCTTATCAGTCTCATCTGTTTTTCCTTGGCTTGTAGACGCTTGACTCGTTGACTCTGTAGTTGAAACAGCAGACGATGCTTGATTTGACTCTTTCTTTCCAATCAAAGAATGCGAGAAAACACTTACTAGGATTATAGCAACTAAAATACCGAGGACTAACCCAATATAGATTTTAATGTTTCTAGTTCCTCTCGCAAACTTTTTCGTTGACTGCGCCTCTGCCAATTCTGATGCAGTCGGCTTGCGGCCATTCACCTCCTCAAATTGTTTTACCCATTCTTTCTTATTCATAATTTTCTCCTTTTTGATTTATATTCAGCCAAGCTTGCGAGACTTCATCCGTTATTATCCATGGATTTTTATAATTTTTAGAAAACCTATGCAAAAAATTCTAAAATAATTAACTATAAAAATATCTCTAGATTGGTATCAAAACAAGTATTTATTACAATACATTATACCACAAAATATAAACAACCGTTTGTATTTATATTTTTATAAGCCGAAGAAATGGATTTTAAACAGAACCCATCTCCATTAGAAAAAGCCTGTCCTGAGACAAGGCTTTTACATATATCTCTTTTAAATCTCCCATTTTCATAGAAATCTAAATAATATATTTATAAATCAATACTTTCACAAAACTATGTCACCTCCTCACTATCTAATCTCAGTACATAAACCATTTTTTCTATAGCTTTTGTCTTAATCTTTATTTTTTCTATAGCTTTTGTCTTAATCTTTATTTTTTCTCTTCAATCCAAGAAAAGCTCCTACTATAAACATGATTCCGGCAGCTAATAGTGTCTGGGCTCCGCTTGCTGTTCCGGTTTTTGGCAACTCATTAGGATTGTTACTAGTTGATTTACTATTGATGTTGGTATTTTTATTAGTTAAGTTCCCTTCTTCATTTAGATAAACGTTCTTGTTAATTTCAAAGTTTTTATCATTTTCATCAGAAACAATACTATTGACATCATTAGTTGAATCAGATTGTGTTTTTTCTTTCTTTTTCGATACATCAAAAGTAGGTTTATTTTCCTCCTCCTTTTTCTCCTCTATTTTCTTGAATACAGGTTTTATAAAGGTATCTTTTGATAGATTAAGAACATAGCCGGCGTCTTTTTTCCCTTCGAAACCAGAAATTTCCCAACCATCAAATTGGTATCCTTTTTCTAATTCACCCTTATAGACAGGTAACATAAAATCTTCTTCCGACACTATCGTTGAACTCATTTCTTTTCCATTTTGAATGGTCACAGTTACCCTATGAGGTTTTAATTCACTTACCTCTCCCGTGTCTTTATTTAAAATGAATTCTTTTACGGTAGTATTTCTTGCAAAATCTTTTACAACAATCTTAATGTTTAGTGTCTTATCTGTTAGTTGTTTAATATCATCAAATGATTTGTATTCTTTTCCATTTACATAAATATGTTGTTCTTGAATCTCACCATCGAATCCATTATTTCTCTTATCATTGATGTTAAAAACTACAGATTTTCCATTAGCATATTCGATACTAGTATTTCCCTTAGGATCAATGCTTACTTCAGGTTTTACATTATCATATAAGAATTGATAGTGTACTCCAACTGCTTTTGCATTCAAATCGCTATAGCCAGTTTGAAGATAAACATTTCCATCCATATCTGTTACCTTATCTGGAAATCCGTTTGCTTTATAGTCTTTCATTCCCCAGTCCATGATGTCACCGTCTTTAACATTAAGCTTAATGTTAAAATCTCTAGTGTTATCAATGTGTAAATCTCCGTAGATTAAATAATTGTCTACAACCGATTCATTAACTCTCAACTCCCAGTTAAAACCACCCTTATCAGAAATCTTACCTCTTAAATAGAATTCTGGATTTCGTACATAAATTTTATTAGTTTTAGATGGATTAAAGTAGTTCTTGTCCATTGAAAGATTTACTGGTTTTGCATCAATAAATAACGTAGAGCCATCTTCTTTTATAGCTTCTACATTGGACTTATCCTCTCCTGTGTACTCTTTACTATCCTTACCAAATAATACCAGTTTAGAAGGATCTGTCACAAGATTGCCATCGTTATCGATTGCTTCCCCTTTATCATTCATTTTAAATGTAAACACTTGATATCTTACAATGTTAAAGCCGTCCAAAGCCGACATTAATACTGATTGAGTACTTCTTCCATCTTCAACATTTCTACTATCAGCATAAATTGTTGTTTCTGATAAGACTCTTAGATTAGGATTGGCCTTTTGGATTTTTGCTATATCTTCCTTGCTATAGACTCCATTTCCTTCTAACATATCCGTTTTTCCAGGATTATAGGTAGTCACTTTTAGTGCATAGCCTTTTCTTAGAATGATGTTATCCTTTAATAGATATTGTTGTTTTTCTGAATCAGAATAGATTTTACCAGATTCCATGTCCGTTAAATTGTTTGGTTTATTTTTTGAAAGATCTCCTTCTCCTAATTCTATTACATTCCCATAACTTGATGCATACGGATATTCTGCTTTAGTTTCCTTATTTTTTTCAGGCATTCTAATTTTAGTTTCAGCTTTTATCTGATCATCATCTTTGACAAAAAACCTCATATCTCCTGCAAAAGCTAATCCATCCACAATATCATTAATATTAGCGTATAAATCAAATGTCATCGTTTTTGAGTGGGAATCATACTTGGTCGTTTTGATTTCTATCGATTTATAGTTATTTCCATAATATACCTTGGCATTTTTAGAAACATTACTGATCTTTCCAAGAATTTCAAAGTGTCCATCTTTAGATGGGTTTAGAATGCCATAAATTTTTGATTTGATTTCATCAAGTTTTTCAGTTTCATATTGTAAGGCACTACCATCGTCATAAGCAATGATATTTCCCTTATCATCGTATTTATAATCGTATTCCTCTATTCTCTTACCAGTTTCACTTGTAAAGTCATCAACTTCTCTAAATTTCTTTTTAATGAGTTTCTTTAAGTCTTTGCTTTCAAAATCTCTAATTGTTGAAATAGTTTTATGAATAGTAAAACTAGATTTTTCTTCGGTAGCCTCTTCATTTTCTTGATGATGTTCTACCTCAGTTGTATCTTTTTTAAGACTATCATCTTTAACGTTTTTTATATTCTTAAATTTAGATTCAGGAATTTCTCCAAGCTTTTGGTATTTAGATGAATCTTGATCAGGATCTACTAGATAATAGGAAATCATCCCCTTTTCATCAGCATGATCAGCAAATTTAATTCTATGAATCTTTGTGAAATTGCTAGAACCGTCTAATGCAATCACTTCAATGATTTTGCCTCTTAAATCTCCTGCTCCACTAATTTCATAAATAGTATTTCCGTCTTTATCAAGTTTCCTATTTCGTCCTTGACCCTCACCTGCATAAGTTACTTCAAGATTTTTCTCAACCTCTCCATCTTCATTAACAAGAGCGGCCCCAGCATACCAAACTTCGTTGGCAATCTCGTCAAATTTTTCAGGATGTTCTTTTTGATCTCTCGCAAATAGCGTTTCATTCTTGTATTGCTCTTTGACCTTGTGATAAGTATCCTTTGTAATCAACTTAATTTTTTCAGGGTTTGAAAAATCAATTGAAACAATCTTTGGAGGGGTGTTATCAATTTTTACAGGAATATAGGAAACCTGCCATGGGTAATCCTTGGTTAATCTATATTTAAATTTATAGAAATATTGGCCTTCCGCAATCGGTTCAAATTGTCCTCGTATCTTAGTAGCAGGATCTTTTTTGTCATTACTTTCTGGGGCATTTTCTTCTCTACCTCTAGGGTTATAAATGAGTCCATCCCATTTCAAATCACCCCAAACTTTTAGCTTAGAAGATTTAATGCCCTTTGCATCATTTCTTTTAGAGTTTAAAATTCCTTTAATAAAGTGTTCTCTCGAAATGACTTTTAAGTCTCTTTGATTTTCTCCTTCTTTATTTGTATTTACTATTGAAATCACCCCTTCTTCTGCACTTCTTAATACAAGTGGAGAAGGCGTTAATCCTCTCTCAAGTTGAGCATCTTGAGGATTTCCATTTGAATCTAAAGGATAAATTTTAGCAATATTAGAACCACTTGATGAGGGTGCGTTGATTCCTTCGTTATTGAAAGCAAATAGTTCTGGATTTTGATCTAGGGATGTTGTATTTCTATCTTTTCTATTTTGGATAACTCCTGCTGGATTAAATTTATCTATACCATGTTCTCCACCAATCCCCTTATTTAAGGTACCTGGAATTTTTGGTTTGCCATCATCATCATAACCTTCCATCGCTTTTGATTTTGACCCTTCTTCCCAGGCCCATTTATCAAGGATTGGTTCGTGGTTCCAATTCCCAGCAAATCCCATTAGAGGCATGGACAAAGAAGGTTGGAAGTTTCTTTTCTTACCGTTGGAGTTTAGAGCTTCCATTTCTTCCACTGACTCAAAATGAATAAATGATTCTACAAATTTATTTTTATTTTTTGCTTCCCCAACATTTATAACCGCATTTAAATCAAAGCTGGAATTTGGACCTATAGTGAAAGTATCATGCTCAAATGTGATATTTGCTCCTTTGACTTTTTCTGGGTGAATTTCTGGAACAATTTGCTTCCCGTCCGGAGATTTTTCATCTTTATATGTTTCATCGAGTTTTAGCCTATCAGTTAGAGCATCTGTAGTTACAGTTGATGCAGAAACTTTAAAGGTTAAAGGTCTATTTGAGGTATTGTGAAGCTTGATTGTAAAGTATTTTTTATCACCTTTTATTTCTTTAAGAGAAATGGAACCATATGAATTTACCAAACCTTTAGAATCTATATTTTTGAAAGTCGCTACAACTTCATTTCTCAAAGCGTTGGCAACATTAATTAGTCCCGCTCCCTGCTGTCTAGGTGATGCAAAGTATTGACTCTTTTCTTTCCAAGAGGTTGCATCCATCATAGGTCTTGCAGTATTTTGTAGGGCTATTTTTGTAAGACTTGTAAGGTCTATTTTGTCATCTCCCTTAAGATTTTTCAAGACAGGTCTTTCAAGCAATTCCTTTAATTTTGGTCGAATCAAAACAGTAGAAGCTGCTACAATTGGAGTTGCCATGCTAGTTCCTGACATATAACCATAAGTAGATTTACCATTAATAACATTTAGAGTAGATTTAATATTTTTACCTGGTGCTGAAACATCCGGTTTTAAAAGCAAATCTGTTCTTGGCCCCCAAGATGTAGACCCTGCTGGAACTATAATATCTTCTTTATAAAGTTCTTTGTCTGTGTCAGGTGCAAATTTAAAGTCAATTTCTTTTTCATCACCTACATTCGGTTTATTAGAATTATAGCTTTCCATATCAATTGGATAGTATTGTTCTAAGTTATCTTTAAAATCTTCCTTATTATTTCTTTTGACTTCAGTTTTTTTATCAGGGTTAATCATGTTCCATAATTTTACACCATCATCTCCTGAAATTGAAAATACTTGACTAGTAGTCCCTTCATCCGCTTCATATCCCATAGCTGGAAGGTCTGTCCAATTATCTCTATTGTAGTAATTTACAGTATTTACAACCATAATGGCACGTGCGCCTTTATCCATAGCTCTTTTAAAAGCATCTTTTAAATCCTTGGTATAAATTCTATCCATTACTGCAATTTTGCCCTTAAGATCCAAGCCTATCAAATCTTGGTCTTGACCTTTGCCTATATATACAAATTTTAATTTATTTGGAGTTTTTGAGCCATCCTCATTTGTTAGGATTTTGTTTTTATCGAAAAAAGCCCCTATATTTCTGTATTTAAAACTTTGTCCTCCAATGTTAACCTTATCAAACTCAATGGTTTGATTTTTAGCAGAAGCGACCGCTATCGCATCTTCATGTGCGGCGGTTCGTGTTACATTTCCAGTATCTGTCATTTTCAGATTATTATTTGCTACTAAATCCCAAGAAGAACTTGAAGCAGAAGTCGCAAAGTTACCTGTAGCAACAACCATTGGGATTCCAGCTTTTCTTAATGCTCTAATAGCCTCCCAATATTTCTCGCCTACAAGACCGGTTCCCGTAAAGCCAGATGATACCGAAACAACATCGACATTGTGTTTGATCGAATCTTCAATAGCATGAAACATTGTTTCATCACCTGCAAACCCAGATCCTGCGTCAGAGTACATTTTATAAGAGAAAATTTGTGCATTAGGCGCAATTCCATCTATGCCATTAAAGTTCTTGATATCTTTTTCAGTATCATTTCCAGCAAGAATCCCTGCAATATGCATCCCATGTGGGTCAAAATAATCCCTTCCATCATCATATTTTTCTACAGTGATTTTACCACCATTATAATAATTGAACGCATGAGGGATTTTATCACTCAACCAATAATTCTTATCAGTGCCTTTTAAGTCATCTTTTTTAAATTTCATTGAGTCTTTGGCATCATCATCAATCCTCATAGCCTTATGCCTATAATCTGTTCCAGTATCGATATTTGAAATGACCATACCTCTACCATCAAAATTTTTCCCAAATGGAGCATTGATAGACTTTAGGTAATCAATAGCTTCCTCAACTCCAATTTCCTTTCTGGCATGATTCATCATTGGTTGGAGTTTTTGTGATCGTTCAACCGACGAAACACCTTCTATTTGTTTAATTTTGTCCAAATTATCTGGAGTTGTTTCAATGGCAGCGCCATTAAAAATCGTATTATAGGTATATAAAACTTTTGTATCCTTAAGATTTGATAGTTCCTTAATTACTTTTTCTCCAGATTGTTTATCTTTAAATTCAGCAATATAGACAACTTTATCTTCTTTTTTCGGATTTTCTGTATCTTTATTTACAAATGAGTCCGCATCATTTCCTTGGGATTGATTGGAGTCTTCTTTGATACTTGCTCCTTCGTTACTAGTTTTTTTGTCTATCACAGACTTTTTACTAACAACCTCTTTTTCCTCAATAACTGTTGTCTTCTTCTCCTCAGTATCCTTTGAAGTTTCTATAACATTATGAAGTTCTTCAGATTGTTCATTGTTTTCTGTTTCTTTATCTGCTACTACTTTTTCTTTATCTGCTACTACTTTTTCTTTATCAGAAATTCTTAAAGCATCTTCAGAACTAGGTGCATCTGCTAAAATTACCTCATTGGGGGCATATGCTGCTAAAATAACTGCAGCAGTAGTTAATGACAATACCGTACTTTTTTTCATTTTAATTCCTTAATTTTTTATTTTAAACCCAATAGATAGAAAACTTTAACCTTGCTAGCCTTTGTTATAAAAAGTTTTATGACGTATCATCTAGTGGGGTAGAGTAGTACATTTATATATAATTGTTAGCTCTCTGAAAAACAGTATATCAATTAAAAAAATTTAAGTCAAGAAAAATTAACCCAGGTTAATTTTTTTTTTAATCCATGTTAACAAATAGTCTAGTCAATAAATATTATAGTTAACTGGCTACAATATAAACTCATTCCTACCATCAAAAATATTATCAATTAACCGGAATAACTACCAAAATCGCAAAAAGGGGGGATGGATACAACTTATACTTAAATAAATATGCAAAAACAACCGCTATAATTTTCAACGGTTGTTTGTAACATATTTAATTTTTAACTCTCATCCTATCTTATCTCTTACGAACCCGCACTTTCGTAGGCGTCCAAGCCCCTGTCCCAGAGTTTTAAAGAAATAACAAAGAAAACAAGGGAAATCAAAATCAACCCACCGATATTAAAGAGTCCGTTCTTTTCCTGCAAGAAATAGCTGGCAGGATAGTAGGCCGTAAAGGCGAAAGGCACGATAAAGCTAATCAACCAACGAAGGAGCGAATTGTAAATGGAAATCGGGTACTTGGCAAAGTCATTAAACATATAGAAAATGTAAATCATGGCTCCTGACTGCTTGGTCCAAAAAGCGATACTGGCAGTCGCGATTTTCAAGGAAGTATAGATCAAGGTCGCAAAAGGAATGCAGACTAGAAAAATCAGGAATTTTGGAAGAGTCCAAGCAATGCTTGATACTGTTGTCGCTAATAAAATTCCACCGACCAATAGTTCGCCCAAGGCATCAATCTGAAAGGTCTCAACCAGAATATGAAAAAGAGGATTGATAGGACGCGTCAGGTACTTGTCAAACTCTCCTTTTCGCACTAAACGTTGCCCCAGAGCCCAGAGATTGTCAAAAAAGAGATGGTCCAATCCCTTGGGAATTAAGGAAAATCCATAGATAAAGGCAATCTCTTGAAAGGTCCAGCCTTCTAGCGAGGGGATGTGTTGAAAGAGCACATTGAGAAACAAGAGGTTCAGGCCTTGGGTCAGAAAGACTCCCAAGACACCAACCACAAAATCAACCTTGTATTCCATGATTTGCTTGATGTATTGTCTGATAAAAATCAAATGCATGCGTTGATATTTTTTCATACTAACCTCCCTGAATGGTGATGAATGACTGGACTCGTTTCCAAATCAACTGAGACAAGCCCACCATCACTATAAGCCAGAAAAGCTGAAGCAAAAGTGCTTGAAGAATCTGACTGGTATCGTATTTCCCAACAATAATCATGACCGGAGTGTAAATTAAGGATGAGAAAGGTAAGAAGGACAGAATATCTGAAATGACCTTTGGAAAGAAAGCCAAGGGAATCAAACTCCCAGACATAAAGGCCACTATGGAAGTCTTAAGTAGGTTGGAACCCCAAAGATTTTTAAATACAAAGGCTGAAAATCCAAAGCAGATATTAAAGAAAAAGTTAATCAGATAGGCCAGCGTTAAGCTAAAAAGATAAAGGGTAGTTAGTCCCAGCACTTCTACAATCCCTTGCCCAGATAAGATTTTCATCAAAACAATGACACTTAAAAATGGCAGTCCAACAGAGATAAAAATCAACCACTTGGAACCAAGCTCCGTAAAGAGGTAAGAAGCCGCAAAATGCACTGGTCGCAACAAGCGCATGATAATGGAACCATCCTTGACCTCATCACCAATCATAAAGGAAGAATCCGACCTAGTCAGAAGATTAGTCACAAAACTCATGATGATGTAGAGGGTGATATCCGCCATACTGAAGCCCTGAATCAAAGGCTCCTGGGAGGAATCAAAGACAGCCTTCCAGAGATAGAAAGCGACAAAAGCCCCCATAACATCGCCAATCCGATAGAGAATAAAGTTGACTCGATAGCTAATCAACTCCTGAACACCTGCATTGATAAAGGGCTTATAACGTCTCCACAATTTGACCATCTTAGAGCTCCTTTCGATAGAAGCGACGGATAATATCCTCAATATCCGTATCCACCATCTTCAAATCGCGGATTTCAAAATCAGACAGGGTTTGCTTGATAATATCAGCTGACTGGTAGCGGGAACTATCAAATTCAATAGTCAGGTTGTTTCCTTGTCTATCAATGGTCATATCCGAAGAACCTTCATAGTGAGAAAGGAGATGACTTTGACCTGGTAGCAGTTCAAAAGAAAGAGTCTTCATCTTGCCAAAGGTCTCCTTGAGCTGACTCACCGTTCCATCAAAAATCTCTTGCCCCTTGTCAATTATGAAAATCCGATCACAGAGTTGCTCAATGTCGCTCAAGTCGTGAGTGGTCAAGAGAATAGTGGTCTCTTCCTCCTGATTGATTTGGGTAATGGCCCGACGAATGTTATCCTTGACGGAAACATCCAGACCAATAGTCGGCTCATCTAAAAAGAGAACTTTGGGATTGTGGAGCAAGGACGCCGCAATGTCCGCCCGCATCCGTTGGCCAAGTGAAAGAGTCCGCACGGGGTCTTTGATAAATTCCTTCAAATCCAAGACTTCATTCAAAAAGTCCATGCGCTTGTGGAAAAGCGAGTCCGGCACATCGTAAATTTCTTTTAAGACCGTATAGGTCTCTTGCAGGGCCAGATCCCACCATAGCTGGGTGCGTTGTCCAAAGACAACCCCAATATCCTTGACATAGTCTTGACGATTGTCCTGAGGAATCTTACCATTGATCCGACAATAGCCCGATGTCGGCTTTAAAATTCCTGTCAGCATTTTGATGGTTGTTTACTTCCCAGCTCCATTGGCCCCGATAAAGCCCAAAATTTGGCCTTTTGGAACTTCAAAGGTCAAATCCTTGACCGCTTCAAAGGTCTGCTTTTCAGGATGAATAAAGGAGCGCAAAGCCCCCTTTAACCCCGGCTCCTTTACTGTCTTCACAAAATTTTTCTGAAGATGTTCCACTTCTATCATTGCCATATCTATCTCCCTATCGCAAGGAATAGCAACATTGTATTTTTGACTACAAATATTCTAAATCCTTACTTTCTAAACTTTCTAATTGTTATTCTTACAGAAGGCTTTATACCAACCTATTATAGTCCAATAAAAAAAGGAATGCAAGCGTTTGCCTGTAGATTCTGAAATTAGAGATTTCACTCTTAAAATAATACTTTTGAATCAAAAATTCTGGTTTGATAATTTCTTTAAAACACAAAAAAAATCTGCCCAATGGGCAGGGTTTTTGGTAAGAAAAAGAATTTTTTTAATCGAAAAAATTCACGATTCTACTGTTAATTCTTCAGCATTTAATTATTGGCATCAATCCAAATAGATTTATAACCCCTCAATTATTCTCTAAAAATTCTTTAATGCGAGAAACAATAGCATCGCTTTGATAATGATAGAGGTCGTGAGGCGCATCCATATAGACGACTTGAACATTAGACTGGTCGCTTGCAAATCTCTCTGCATAACGTTGCCACTCAGATTGGCTAAAACTAGTACCTTCACCGTTAGACACCAGTAGTAAGGTGGGAATTTTCGGATTGATGCTAGAAGTAACTTTCTTGGCATTTTCCTTTACCGTTTGGGATTCATGAAGCATGGCTTGTGACATCAACTGCTTATAAGCTAGAAGTTTATATTGTTTTCGTTCATTTTCGGTCAAAGTTTGATTTTTTATATAAAAGGACTCAGGGAAGTAGCGTAATAAGCCAATATTGCTGGTCCAATATGCTACAGTGAGTAAGGTCTGATTTTGCTTTAAATTCTCATAACTTGATGGCAATGCCCAATCTAAACCAATCAAAGCTTTCACTTCATCAGGAAACTTCTCCTGCCAAGCCAGACTCTCTAAACTAGCCATGGAATGAGACAGAATGATAAACGGCCCTGTGATATTTGCTTGGGAAAGAGCTTGGCGAGTCTCAGACAAAACTTCCATCACATCTCTTGAATGATTGCTATCATCACTATAACCATATCCCGCTCGCTCCACGATAACTACTTTATACTGTTTCGATAAGGATTCCGATACTTCTTTAAAGTCCAAGATTGGAGAAGCAATTCCAGCACCTGAGAGAACTACAATAGTCTCAGGACCATCCCCTTCAACGTAAATATTTATTTGATGTCCATTGATGAGAACTTGTTGTCCCATAGGTGTTAGTGAGGCTTGTTCCTTTTCTAAACTAATACGATGAAAGATAAATGTAGCTAGTAAAAACAAAAGAATGAAACTGAGAAAGCCAAGAAACCATTTTTTCAGTATTTTCATAGCATTATTGTACAAAAAATAGAACCTTTTAGCAACTTAAGATTGGTTCTTCTACAGTATATTCGCTCTATAGCCAGACACAAAAAAACCCACCCAATGGGCAGGTTTCTGTATTGTATTGTTCAGCTAGATTAAGCTTTACCTTCTGAACCGAATACGTCGATACGTTCTTCAACTGATGCTTGGATAGCTTTTACACCGTCAGCCAAGAATTTACGTGGGTCGAAGAGTTTTTTCTTGTCGTATTCTGCTTCGTTTGCTTCGTAGTCACGAGCAAATTTACGAGTTGCGTTAGCGAATGCGATTTGGCATTCAGTGTTAACGTTAACTTTCGCAACACCAAGTTTGATAGCTGCTTGGATTTGGTCATCAGGAATACCTGAACCACCGTGCAATACGATTGGGAAGCCTGGAAGAGCTTCTGTCAATTTCTTCAAGTGGTCAAGGTCAAGACCTTCCCAGTTTGCTGGGTAAGGACCGTGGATGTTACCGATACCAGCTGCCAAGAAGTCGATACCAGTTGCAACCATTGCTTTAGCGTCTTCGATTGGAGCCAATTCACCTTTACCGATGATACCGTCTTCTTCACCACCGATAGTACCAACTTCAGCTTCTACTGAGATACCTTTAGCGTGTGCTTTTTCAACAACGTCTTTAGCCAATTTAAGGTTTTCTTCAACTGGAAGGTGTGAACCGTCAAACATGATTGAAGTGTAACCAACTTCGATACACTCAAGTGCATCTTCGTAGTGACCGTGGTCAAGATGGATAGCTACTGGTACAGTGATACCCATTGACTCAACAAGGTTAGCGATCAAGTTGCGAGCAACTTTGTAACCACCCATGTATTTAGCAGCACCCATTGAAGTTTGGATCAAAACTGGAGCTTTTTTAGCTTCTGCTGCACGCAAGATAGCTTGAGTCCACTCAAGGTTGTTTGTGTTAAATCCACCAACTGCATAACCGTTGTCACGAGCTGCTTGGACAAATTTTTCTGCTGAAACGATTGCCATTTGTCAGGCCTCCTATATATTTTTTGGGACATCCCATTTACATTGTTCATTTTATCACTTTTTGATAAAAAAAGCTAGTTTTTCCCATACTTTAGATTGAATTTCTTCTCATCCAATCAATGTAACCCCTTTCTTCTCCTTAGTCCAGAGTGACTTTGGGATAACGTATGAAGAAGGTCAATCGATCACCCTGGATCTCAAAATGATAAGGTAATTTCTCATGTTCTAATAAACTTTTGACCACAAAGATCCCCATCCCCGAACCCTTGGCCTTGCGACTAGCATTGTCAGAAAAAGACTGGGCCAATTTTTCTTGTTCCTCAGGACTACAGCTATTCTCGATATAGAGCTCCCCTTCTCTTTCACCAATTCGAACCAAGCTGCCTGGAGTGGAGTGCTTGATAGCATTGCTGATGAGATTCGATAATATCAGTTTCATAACAGATGGGTTTATATAAGCCTGCTGATGGATTAGACTAATGTCTACCTGAAGTTCTCTCTCCTTGGCGAGCAAAGCATAATCCTTGACCAGACTTTGCGTCATCTGAGGGAGGTCAACCTCTTCTTTCTCGTCTCGCAATTCCTGAACCGAAGAAAGAGAAAGAATCTGAAGAACGTGGTGACTGAGGTCATCCACAATCCCCAAGGCAACTCCCAGATAGTGGTCTCTATCTCTATAGCGACCGATATTTTCTTTCATATTCTCAATCAGGATTTTCAAACTGGCCAGAGGTGTTTTCAGTTCATGAGAAGCCCCTCGTAGAAACTCAACCTTCATCTTCTCCAGCTGGAGAATAGCTTCATTCTTGTCATGCAAGTCCGCAATAACAGTCAAGAGATGCTGGTAAAGGCTATTGATTTGTTCCTTGAGATCACCTATCTCATCCTTAGAATCCACGCGCAATCGCACTTGTGCATCCAGGTCCATCATCCTACGGGTCACCCGCTTGATTTCCAAAATCGGGGCAACAATGGTCCGAGCGTAGATGTAGGCCACCAAAAGAGAAATCAGAAAGGATGCCAGCAAGGTATAGGGAAGAAACTGGAGACTAATCTGCTCTGCTTCCTTTTGCAAGTCCATGGAAGCTAGAAATTGGAGAGTCATAGTGCTACCATCTTGCGTTTTCACCTCACGCTCCTCAATAAAAAGGGAAGTAGTTTGACGGTCCGTATCCAGAGGAAGATTGTCCTTGACTTCCAACTTGTCCTCGGTCATCTCCCCTTTGACTGCCCCCTTGATCTCACTGGTCTGGGAATACAAGTCTAAGACTTGCTCAATATTCTGCCTATCTTTTCCGTCTAGGGATTGGGCAATAGCTGTCGCTTTCTGGCCAATGGTTTCTTGACGATGGCTCAGATAAGTAGAGGGAAAGAGAAAATAAATGGCTAAATGAAGACAAATAACCAGAACACTAAAAATCGAGAAGGTATAGCTAAAAATCTTTGTAAATAAACCTGTTCGTTTCATTTTCGCTCCAATTTATAACCAACATTGCGCACCGTGAGGATACAATCCAAGTCTAGCTTTTTCCGCAGTTCCTTGATATAGACATCAATGACACGATCAAAGGGAACCTCATCTGTCGCCTTCCAGACAGCATCAATTATCTGAGAACGAGTCAAGGCCCGGCCTTCATTTTTCACCAGATAGTCCAGAATTTCCAACTCTTTGGCATTAATGGCCACTTCTTGACCTGCGAGGCTTGCACTGTAACTCTCAAAATCCACATTGGTATCCTTATAGGAGAAGACTCGTCCCGTATCGTAGTAGCGCTTGAAAATTGCATCCACCCTCACTTTTAGAAGGGAGAGAGAAAAGGGCTTTTCCAGATAACCATCTGCTAGAGAAGCAAAAGCACTCATCTTGTATTCCTCATCCTGAAAGGCGGTTAACATCAGGACAGGGACCTGACTGGTTTTACGAATCTCCGCTAGGACTTCGAGGCCATTAAGCTTGGGCATTTGGATATCCAGTAAAACTAGGGCTACTTCATAGCTGGAAAATTTTTCCAGAGCTTCCTGACCGTCTGCTGCCTCAATGGTTTCATAACCACAATCCGTCAAATAGTCACTGATTCCCTCACGGATCATCTCTTCATCTTCTACAATTAAAATTTTCATAGAAAAAACGTTTCACATTCCTTTAAATTTCTTGTAAATCTTTCTATTTCATCCTGATAAGATCTCTTCCTATCAAGACACAACAGATAAAAATGCTACCTATATTATACCCCATTTAGGGGAGAATAGGTAGCAAGTTTTTTTATTCGCTATCGAGCAAGAGTTCTTTTGGTTGTTTTCTGAGGAGATTGCTTGAGGCAAGCGCCATAACGAGAACTACTAGAACCAATGCAAGGACAAAGACGATGATAAAGTCTGATGTCTGAATAGAAATATCTAGGCTCGACAAGGTCTTGCTAAAGCCATCTACTTCAGCACCACCACCAAGGTTAGAGGCTTGAGCAGCCTTGCTGGCTTGCTTGGCAACACCTGAAGTGACATTGGCAAGAACAGTATTCCCGATGGCACGGGCTGTGTAGTTGGCTAGGAAGTAAGCAGAAATAAGAGCAGGGATGGCAATCAAAATCGATTCAGTGATGAATTGACCCAAGATACTTGCCTGCTTGAGACCGATAGAGAGGAGAATTCCCACTTCCTTGCGACGGGCGTTGATCCAAAGACTGAGCAAGAGTGCAAGGAGAAGAACTGAGAAGCTCAAGCTACCCCAGAATAGGAGGTTGGCCATCTTGTACATACCAGAGATGGATTGCTCAAGAGCTGGGTAGTTAGATGAGCTCTTTACAAGTGTGTAGCTCTTCCAGTTGATACCACTGATGCCATTCAACTCTTTCATGACGTCATCCAAGTTCTTGTCTGCTGTTACAAAGAAGGTTGCGTCCCCATAAATAGCTGTGTCTTCTGTGTATCCATAAAGTTTTGCAGCAGTGTGAATGTCTGTGATAGCTGTGTTTTCATAGAGTTCTTGTGAGTAGGTTACTGCTGACTTATTGTGACCATCAAAGAGTCCCTTGATTGTCACTTCAACTGTTTCCTTGGCTCCTTTTTCATTGTCTGCATCATAGATATTGGAGTCTAGTTTGATCTTATCTCCGACTTTCCAGCCGTGTTTAGCTGCCAAGTCCTTATGCAAGAGGATCTTGTCCTTGTCGTCGTTGGTTAGGTGCTCACCTTCAACCAGCTTATATGAGCCAGAGACAAACTTATCTTCTTTAGAGGAGTCATTGACACCTGTAATCATCAAACTGCTTCCAAACCGTTTTGCTCGGTCAGCAGTGAGATTTTTCTTGGTTTCTGGCGTTTCGATGAGGTCATATCCAGTCAAATCTCCGATGGCGTTGATACGTTTAATATAAGACTCGATAGCCTTGTTTTCGGTGATTTTTTTGATATCCTCACCCTTGATATTCCCAGAACCACGTGGCGTTCCTTGATTGACGCGACGATTGATTTGCATGGAGAAACTATTGGTGATATTTTTAAATGTCTCCTGAGAAGCCTTGGCAGTAGCTCCCTTGATCGACAAGCCGACCAAACTCAAGCTCGCCATGAGGAGAATAATCAGGAAGATAACAATCGATTTGAAAAACTTCCTTGTAACATAGGCAAATGCGTTGTGTAACATAGGTTCCCTTTCTAGATTTGATTTCATAATTCTATCAAAACAAGCTCATCTTATTTTGTAGTGTTGCGAGTTTCAGTCAGTTTCTTATTCTTCAATTCAAGTGTAATATCTGACGCTTGTGCCACTTCCTTACTGTGGGTGACGACAATCACACATTTACCTGTTTTCTCAGCAAGTGACTTGAGCAGTTCGATAATATCTCCAGCAGTTTTAGGGTCCAGATTTCCTGTTGGCTCATCAGCTAGAATAACTGGAGCTTCTGAAACCAAACTGCGAGCAATAGCAACACGTTGCTGTTGACCACCTGATAACTGGAGAACGTTCCGCTTGATCTGACTTTCATCCAAACCAAGTTCAAGAAGAGTATCCTTGCTGGCTTTTTTGTTGACCAAGCGGATATTTTCCAGTGGAGAAAGATAATCTATCAAGTTATAATTTTGAAAGACCAGAGAAATATGGTGCATGCGATGGTAAGAATATCCCTTATTCCGAATGTCCTCTCCTTGGAAAAGGATAGAACCTTCAACAGGACTATCTAGACCAGCAAGCAGGGACAAGAGAGTGGATTTTCCTGCTCCTGACTCACCAATGATACTATAAAACTTTCCGGGTTCAAAATTATACTTGATCTGATATAAAACTGCCTCAGCAGTGTTCTTATAACGGTAGGTAACATCTTGTAATTGTAATAAAGTCATGATTTCTCCTTCTTAACTAATAGATGATAAAATTTCCTTAGGCGATTTTCTAAATAAGAATAGGAAACAAAGGGCTACAGACAAGCAACCAATCAGGAGCAGAAAGACATAGGATTCTGCAAAGGATAGGAGACTGGTTGATAGACCACTTGCTTTTGCCAGCGTGTCTTGTAAGCTTGCCTGATCTCCACTGGCTAGTACAGTTTGGAGTAGATAGGAAGTGATGGCGTTTCCTGCAACAAATGCTGGAAGCAAAGCTCCGAGAGATACCAAAACTACCTCTAAACAGAATTGGAGGAAGATCGAACTCTTGCCTTTTCCAAGTGCCAGAAGAATTCCCACTTCGTAGACCCTTTCTCTCAACCAGAGGGACAAGACCAAAATTAAGGCTCCTGCTCCTGCTATCAACATCCCATAAAGGAAGATGGTGAGGAAGGTTTGGAAGGTTGCCACTGAGTCCTTGATTTGTTCAAAGGCCTTGTTTTCCTTCTCAACTTGGTAACCTTGACTTTCCAAAGCCAAGTTTTCCACCTGCTTCATGAGTCCGTCCATTTCCTTAGGATTTTCTACATAGAAGCGCGCTGCACTGACCTGCGGTTCACCATTTCCCAGAAGGGTTTGGCTGCTTTCATAGTCTGTAAAGACTTGGTTTTCACTGAAGTCAGAAGACAAGCCTGTGAATTTTTCTTGTTTTTTACCAGAAAAGATGCCGACAATTTCAAATTCAACTGTTTGCCCTTTTCCTGATTCTGACTGACCAGCATCCAAGCGAATCTTGTCATGAAGCGAAAGACCGTTCTTCTTGGCCAACTCTTCGTGGATCAGGATTTTCTTTGCATCCCCTTTTTGAAGGTGTCGCCCTTCTTTTAGATTGAAAGCCGAACTGGTAAAGGTGACATCCTTGGATGAATCCTCAAGAGCCGTTAAGCTAACCAAGTTCTTATCTGCAGCTGACAAATCATCGCGTTCTACACTCTGCTCACCACTCACCGCTTCCTTGTCTTTCAGTTTTGCGACCGTCTCAAGTTCAGGAGAGGCATTTTCCAGTCCCTTAATCTTGCTCACGGATGCTAAGTCTGACAACTTGAAGGTCTGTCCATTTTCTATCTTTTTGATAGAAAAAGATGTATTGAGTGATTTGTAAAGATTGCTTTCTACTGTTTTGTTGGACTTCATCAGCGCCAAACAGGCTGAAATTCCTGCTAAAAGGACAAATAAAATCAGAAATAAAATAAAACTTCTCAGTCGTTTTCTGCTGACATAAGCCCAAGCTCTTTGGATTGGATTCATTTGTCACCTCCATATTTGTAAGACTATTATAAAATCTAAATATGAAATGTTTATGAAATCGAAAATATTTTTTGATTTATTTTTTGAAAAAAAGCTGGTATTTCTACCAGCTCCATTTTTATAACTTTATCCACTCAAAGCAAAGAAAATGCAGAAACTAAACCAGAGAGGATGTTGGCTGTGGCATGCATTAGCCAACTTGGTAAAATTGATCCTCCTGCTATCTTTTCATTAACAAAGCCAAGATAAGCTGCTATTGCTCCAGTAAAAAATACAATGAAAAAAGTGACTTCCAAACTCACTACTGAAGCAAACAATACTCCATGAAGCAATCCAAAAGCGAAGGCCTGTATGGTATTTGCAAAGACAAACGGCATGTGATTTGCCATTCGTTTCAGTAGAAAACCTCTAAATAATAGTTCCTCTGGTAAAGATGTTTGCAAAATACTGTAAATTAGAATACTTGGTAAAGCCTTATATTCCATAGCAGAAAAAGCCGAAGTAGCTGTTTCTAGACCACGAGTAAGAGGAAAGATAAGGATAGAAAAAATAGTAAATAAAGAAAATCCCCCCACCATCCATAAAATCAGATGCAAAGTTTTTACTCTTTTAATAGCTTTTAGTCCGATCCATTCCATAAATGGAACTTTCCCCCTCATAGTCATAAACCACCAGATAGAAGGTAGTAAAATAATAAAGAGAATTTGAATAAAGGCGCTCATTATTCGTTGAAGTTCATTAACCATCGTAATCCTCCTTTACACTTTTGAAATACTCATTTCAAATACCAAACGACTATCTACTCCTCCTTTCCTACCTTATATATCCGTTTTAACCAAGCCTATTAGTATCCATTACTCGATGATCTTTCATATAAGACTTTTTGCAGTTACTTTCTATCTATATTATAGCACTATTTAAAAAAAGAAAAAAACAAGAAAGGTAGACCTCTCTTGTTGAATAATCACTATGCGTGCTAACAAAAAAAGAGCTAGCCAAAGCTAACTCTTACCCTATGCGGAGAGAGGGACTTGAACCCTCACGACCTAAAGCGGTCACAGGATCCTTAGTCCTGCGCGTCTGCCAATTCCGCCATCCCCGCGTCGATTACTTTACTAGTATATCAACTTTCAAAATCTTTGTCAACACTTTTTTCAGATTTTTTTCATTTTTCCAACAGGCTTATAGTTCAATTTCAGCAAGGTTTTCATCCAGTAATTTTGCTCCCAATGTGTTCTTAAAATGCCCAAGAGCAAACTGATGATTTTCTGGCCAAATAGAGGAAACCGCAGGCTTGACAATCTCGATTTGATAACCTAAATTATAGGCATCAATAGCCGTATGAAGAACACAAATATCCGTCAAAACACCTGTTAAGATAACAGTATCAACCCGACGTTCTCGCAAACGGATATCTAAGTCCGTTCCTGAAAAAGCTGAATAGTGACGTTTGTCCATCCAAAAGACGCGACTATCCGCCTCATGCTCAGCATAAAAGTCAGCTAGGGGGCCATAAAGGTTACGCCCACTAGTTCCGATGATGTTGTGCGGCGGAAAGAGCTTGCTTTCTGGGTGGAATGTATCCTTCTCTTCATGAGCATCAATGGTGAAAAAGACATAGTCTCCACGATCAAAAGCTAATCTGGTTGCCTGATCAATGGCTTTTGATATTGCTTGAGCAGGTGCTCCAGCAGTTAGCTTTCCATGGTCTGCTACGAAATCCTCTGTATAGTCAATCGAAATTAAAGCCTTTGCCATTAGTAGTCCCTCTTTTTCACTTCCTCAAAAATATCACCAATTAGAACTTTGAGATAAGTCCCCTTCATTCCTAATGAACGACTCTCAATAATTCCCGCCGACTCCAATTTACGAAGCGCATTGACAATCACTGAGCGCGTAATGCCAATACGATCTGCAATAACTGATGCAGTCAGCTGCCCTTCATTCCCATCCAACTCAGCTAAAATAGCTGATACGGCACGAAGTTCTGAATAGGAAAGGGTATTGACCGCCATAGTAACAGCCGTACGACGGCGAATATTTTTCTCATCTTCTTCACGTTGGAAGTTCAATAGTTGAATTCCCACAACCGTGCTCGCAATCTCGACAAGAATCAAATCTTCATCTTCAAACTTCTTATCATTGCGCCAAATGATCAAGGAACCCAAACGAATCCCTGATACATGAATCGGAGCAATCGTTGTCAACCCATCTGGAAAGTCCGCGCGACTCTCTACAGGGAAAATGGTCAAATCATGCTCAACAGGAAGATTGGCTTCCGTATCATAGATCATGTTTGCCCCTTGTACATAGACGTCAGGGAAGGTTTTGGTTTGGAAGAATTGTTCTACACGATCATTATTGGTCTTATAACGCATAAAGTAACCCAAGAGACGTCCCTTGTTATTCACAATACAAGCGTTACAATCAATAATATCAGCTAACTGGCGTGTAATCGCATTGTAAGGAAGTTCATCTTGGAGTTGCTCCTCAGAGCGCTTTAGAATAGACGTGATTTTTCTTGTTTTTTCTAATAAATGTGCCATTTTTTACCTCGCATATAATCGCTTCCATTATAACATAGAAAAGTCTTTATTTCAATAATTATCTGAAAATTGCTTATTTAATTGCAATTTTGAACAGCAAAAATATTTTAGAAAAAAAGCGATTTTTTTATTGACATCCTATTTTATTTTTGATATTATAACATTATAAGAAGATGACATGATAAATCCCTTTCCGTTTCACCTATCCTTTACTATCACCATCTTCTTTTACTATCGGTCTCCTTATATATAAAAGCGATTCACACTGTGAATCGCTTTTTTCTATTTATCTCCTTTGTTACGAATAACAAAGCCGGTTTTCTTTTCGCTTGAAGTGTTGCGAGGTTTTTTATTGTCTTTATTACGGTAACGTCTGTCTTTATCAAAACGATCGTTCCCATGACTGCCTTTTTTGAAATCATCACGGCGACCATTGCCACGGCGATCACGGTCTCGACGGTCGTCTCCACGACGGCCTCCTCGACCTCCCTTACCTTTGCCACCAAAGCCATTACTTGATGGTTTAAATGGCAGTGGTTTTTCACGCGCAATCTCCACTTCAGGAAGGCTGTCTGGATCTTGGACTGTCAGACTCAAGATATACATAGCCAATTCTTCTGGACTAAATTCTGCAGCCAATTTACGAGCATCTTTAGCAAATTTCTCAAAGTTCCCACGAATGGCTTCGTCTGCGAAGTCTCGTTCGATTTTCTTGAGCGCTACTTGTTTCTTAGCTTGGAAGGCTTCTTCTGCTGTCGCTGGTTTCAAGCCTTTCATGCGTTTCTTAGTCAAGTTTTCGATGATTTGAAGGTAACCCATTTCATTTGGTGCTACGAAAGTAATAGATTGACCTGACTTACCAGCACGACCTGTACGACCGATACGGTGAACGTAACTTTCAGGATCTTGTGGAATATCGTAGTTGTAGACATGGGTTACACCTGAAATATCCAAGCCACGCGCTGCCACGTCTGTTGCTACGAGGACATCAAGATTTCCATTTTTAAAATCACGAAGGACACGAAGACGTTTGTTTTGGTCCAAATCACCATGAATGCCTTCTGCACGGAAGCCACGGATTTTAAGTCCACGAGTCAATTCATCCACACGGCGTTTGGTACGACCAAATACGATAGCAAGTTCTGGTTGTTCTACATCCATGAGACGGGTCATGGTGTCAAATTTTTCTTGTTCCTTGACACGGATATAGTACTGGTCCACCAGCTCTGTTGTCAATTCTTTGGCAGCAATCTTCACATGCTCAGGCTCTTTCATAAACTGAACACCGATACGTTTGATAGCATCTGGCATCGTTGCTGAAAAGAGTAAGGTTTGACGACTTTCAGGGACACGAGAGATAATAGCTTCGATGTCTTCAAGAAAGCCCATGTTGAGCATTTCGTCCGCTTCATCGAGGATGAGGGTTTCAATATCGTGCAATTTCAAAGCCTTGCGTTTGATCAAGTCCAAGAGACGGCCTGGTGTTCCGACAACGATGTGGGCACCAGATTTAAGGGCTTTAATCTGTTTTTCAATGCTTGAACCACCGTAAACTGAGCGAACTTTCACTCCCTTGCTACGACCAAAGCGGAAGAGTTCTTCTTGACTTTGAACAGCGAGTTCACGAGTTGGAGCGATGACCAAGGCTTGGATAGTCGCTTCTTCTGTACGGATTTTTTCAAGGGTTGGCAAGCCAAATGCTGCAGTTTTTCCTGTACCAGTCTGGGCTTGACCGATAACGTCCTTGCCTTCTAGAGCCAGTGGAATGGTCTGTTCTTGGATGGGACTTGCTTCTACAAATCCAGCTTTTTCAATCTCTGCTAGCAAATCAGCAGACAAGTTAAATTCATTAAATTTCACGTTTTTCTTCTTTCTAAAGATGGTGCGAAGCCATCCTATAGCGCTTAGTTTATACTTTTCTTTTCATGATGTATCTTCTTAAAAAACGAGATACCGTGTTGCTTCTTTTCCACGAAAGAAAAGTACGAGTTTCTTTGCAACTTATCTAGTATAACACAAGAGCGGGGCAAAAGATAGTAGAATCTTTAAGGAAAATCATGTAAACGATTTTCCACAAATATAAATACATCCTTATATAGTTCGTTTCTCCGTAGCGGAATTGTGCAAAAGTTTTTTTCTTGTGCTAGAATGAAATCAAACAGGAGGATTAAAAAATGTTAACATACGATTTAATCGTTATTGGATTTGGTAAAGCTGGGAAGACACTAGCTGGTAAATTGGCTGCAGCTGGCAAAAAAGTTGCCCTCGTTGAACGTAGCAAAGCTATGTACGGTGGAACTTGTATCAACATCGGATGTATCCCAACTAAGACTTTGCTGGTTGCTGCTGAGAAAGACTTATCTTTTGAAGAAGTCATTGCTACCAAAAATACTATCACTAGTCGCCTCAACGGCAAAAACTATGCTACTGTTGCGGGAACAGGTGTAGATATCTTTGATGCGGAAGCTCACTTCCTTTCAAACAAAGTCATCGAAATCCAGGCTGGTGATGAAAAACAAGAGCTGACTGCTGAAACTATCGTTATCAACACTGGTGCTGTTTCAAACGTCTTGCCAATCCCTGGACTTGCTACAAGCAAAAACGTCTTTGACTCAACAGGTATCCAAAACTTGGACAAATTGCCTGAAAAACTTGGTGTCCTTGGTGGTGGAAATATCGGCCTTGAATTTGCAGGACTCTACAATAAACTTGGCAGCAAGGTTACAGTCCTAGATGCCTTGGATACATTCCTTCCTCGTGCAGAACCATCCATCGCAGCTCTTGCTAAACAGTACATGGAAGAAGACGGTATTGAATTGCTTCAAAACATCCGTACTACTGAAATCAAAAACGACGGTGACCAAGTTCTCGTCGTAACTGAAAACGAAACCTACCGTTTCGACGCCCTTCTCTACGCAACTGGACGTAAGCCAAACGTAGAACCACTTCAACTTGAGAATACCGATATTGAACTAACTGAACGCGGTGCTATCAAAGTAGACAAACATTGTCAAACAAACATTCCTGGTGTCTTTGCAGTTGGGGATGTCAACGGTGGACCTCAATTTACCTACATTTCACTTGATGACTTCCGTGTTGTCTACAGCTATCTTGCTGGAGATGGCAGCTACACTCTTGAAGACCGTCTCAATGTACCAAACACTATATTCATCACACCTGCACTTTCTCAAGTTGGCTTGACGGAAAGCCAAGCAGCTGATTTGAAACTTCCATACGCAGTGAAGGAAATCCCTGTTGCAGCCATGCCTCGCGGTCACGTCAATGGAGATCTTCGTGGAGCCTTCAAAGCTGTTGTCAACACTGAAACAAAAGAAATTCTCGGTGCAACTATCTTCTCAGAAGGTTCACAAGAAATCATCAACATCATCACTGTTGCAATGGACAACAAGATTCCTTACACTTACTTCACAAAACAAATCTTCACTCACCCAACCTTGGCTGAGAACTTGAATGACTTGTTTGCGATTTAAGTTAAGACTTCTTCGTATCTCACAGCCCTCATCGGGCTGTTTTTGTTTCTGCGAAATCTCAAATCTGTCTTTTCCCTCTTTTGTGATATAGTATCCAAACTTTATTTAGCAGTCCTAATTATATATTGAGTTTCAGGTCACTCTTTCAAATATCAGCAATACATATGACTTTGAATAACTCGCTTCAGCTCATCGTTTTATGGGTAATTTAAAAAGTATATTTTGCAATGATTGTTTCATGCCTAATTAGTAAATTATCCACTCTTTGCACGGGTCGTATGTGTATTTTCATCGTTTGTGAGAAGATTTTACCGTTTGCAAATTGATAGTTAAGTCGATATATTTTTTCTTCTTAAATATTTTCCAAATTATTTAATCTTTTTAAAGATAAGAATCACTTTCTAATCAATCAAAGGATACTTCAAATTTCTTCGTTCTTGATAATATGAGCAATACTCTGCAAAATGTTTAAACTTTATCATTGTAAAAAATATCGAAAGAAATCCCATATTACATTAGTATATATTTGGTATGGAATGAAATTGACTTTCGAAAACATTAACTATATAATGTCTGTAAACAAGAAATAATGAGGTAACGATTATGAATAAAACAGAATTACTATTACAAAGACTAGATGATATTGGTCAGTCTCTAAAAGATTCTAGACAAGCACTAGCTTTGCTGGCACTTGGTTCTTGCGGAGCAGAAAGAGAACGATTGGATCAATACTCAGATTTGGATTTTTTTGTTATTGTAAAAGATGGCTACAAGCAGGCCTATATACAGGATCTAACTTGGTTAAGTAATCTAGAACCAATTGCATTTCACTACCAAAATACAGTGGACGGACATAAAGTTCTATTTGAAGATGATGTTTTTTGTGAATTTGCTGTCTTTGAAGCTCATGAACTAGTAAACATTCCCTTCGCTGAAGGCAAGATTATCTGGAAGGAGGTCGGTTTTGATGAAACAATCTGCCAGCCACAAAGATTGCCATCAAAAGAAAATAGAGACCGTGAATGGCTGTTGGGAGAAATTTTATGCAATCTATATATAGGACTAGGTCGCTATCAACGAGGCGAAAAATTGGCTGCTTATGATTTCATCCAAAACAGATCCGTCAAGCTTTGGACCGAACTAATCAATTTGGAAAAAACTTCTAAATCTGATTTTATAGATATTTTTAACAGCAACAGAAGATTTGAAAAAGGTTATCCAAATGAGGCCAAACAATTGCCTCACTTTTTGCAAGGTTACGAACAAATTTCTGAATCTGCTCAGGCACTCCTAGAATATCTTGATAAACACTATCCTCTTAACGCATTTATAAAAGAAAAAATTCGTAATTTATTATAAAAGAGACTTTTCAAAAAATGATCTAAATCCCAAAAGTTAGGTATCTTTGTCAGTTATAATGGATTAATGAAATTTTAAAACCTGTAGAGGATAATCGATGTCCTCTCCTTTCTTATGTTCAGAGTGAGAAAGATTTATTTCTTAAAGTTGCCAAACCAATCAAATCCAAAGATATTGTATTTGATTGGTTTGGTTTAATCAGAATCTAAAAAGCACTTCTAAGGTTACTTCTTTAGTTGATCTTAGAGGTTACTTTAGTTATTGGACTGCTGGGCGCAGTATGATATAATAGAAACATGAAATTAAAAACTACTTTGGGCATTCTTGCTGGGCGTTCTTCTCACTTCATCTTGAGCCGTCTTGGTCGTGGAAGTACGCTCCCAGGAAAACTTGCCCTTCAATTTGATAAAGATATTTTACAAAATCTAGCTAAGAACTACGAGATTGTCGTGGTCACTGGAACCAATGGAAAAACCTTAACAACTGCCCTCACTGTCGGCATTTTAGAAGAGGTCTATGGTCAGGTTCTGACCAATCCAAGTGGCGCCAACATGATCACAGGGATTACGACAACCTTCTTGACTGCCAAATCCTCTAAAACTGGAAAAAACATTGCTGTTTTAGAAATTGACGAGGCCAGTCTATCTCGTATCTGTGACTACATCCATCCTAGCCTTTTTGTCATTACTAACATTTTCCGTGACCAGATGGACCGCTATGGTGAGATTTACACAACTTATAACATGATTTTGGATGCCATCCGTAAGGTGCCTACGGCCACTGTTCTCCTCAATGGTGACAGTCCACTTTTCTATAAGCCAGCTATTCCAAATCCAGTACAGTATTTTGGTTTTAACTTGGAAAAAGGGCCAGCCCAACTGGCTCACTACAATACCGAAGGAATCCTCTGTCCTGACTGCCAAGGTATCCTCAAATACGAGCACAATACCTATGCCAACTTGGGGGCCTATATCTGCGAAAATTGTGGCTGCAAACGACCTGACTTGGACTACCGTCTGACAGACTTGGTTGAGTTAACCAACAATCGCTCCCGCTTTGTCATTGACGGACAAGAATACGGCATCCAAATCGGTGGACTTTACAACATATACAATGCTCTAGCTGCGGTTGCCATTGCTAGATTCCTCGGTGCGGATTCACAACTCATCAAGCAAGGATTTGACAAGAGTCGTGCAGTCTTTGGTCGTCAGGAAACCTTCCATATCGGTAACAAAGAATGTACCCTTGTCCTCATCAAGAACCCGGTTGGTGCAACTCAGGCTATCGAGATGATTAAACTAGCTCCTTATCCATTTAGCCTTTCTGTCCTTCTCAACGCCAACTATGCAGATGGAATAGATACCAGCTGGATCTGGGATGCAGACTTTGAACAAATCACTGACATGGACATTCCTGAAATCAACGCTGGCGGTGTTCGTCATTCTGAAATCGCGCGTCGTCTACGGGTGACAGGATACCCAGCTGATAAAATCACTGAAACAAGTAATCTGGAGCAAGTGCTCAAGACCATTGAGAACCAAGACTGCAAACATGCCTATATCCTGGCTACTTATACTGCTATGCTGGAATTCCGTGAACTGCTGGCTAGTCGTCAGATTGTTAGAAAGGAGATGAACTAATGGTTTATACTTCACTTTCCTCAAAAGCTGGCAACTACCCTTATCAGCTCAACATCGCCCACCTCTACGGTAACCTCATGAATACCTACGGGGACAATGGAAACATCCTCATGCTCAAGTATGTGGCTGAAAAGCTGGGAGCCCATGTGACGGTTGACATCGTTTCTCTCCATGATAACTTTGATGAAAATCACTACGACATTGCCTTTTTCGGTGGGGGTCAAGACTTTGAACAAAGCATCATCGCAGACGATTTACCTGCAAAAAAAGAGAGCATTGACAACTACATCCAAAACGACGGTGTGGTTCTGGCTATCTGTGGTGGTTTCCAACTATTGGGTCAATATTATGTTGAAGCTTCAGGGAGACGTATCGAAGGGCTAGGTGTCATGGGCCACTACACCCTCAACCAGACCAATAACCGTTTTATCGGTGACATCAAGATTCATAATGAAGATTTCGATGAAACCTACTATGGTTTTGAAAATCATCAGGGCCGTACCTTCCTCTCAGATGACCAAAAACCGCTGGGACAAGTTGTCTATGGAAATGGAAACAACGAAGAAAAGGTCGGCGAAGGGGTTCATTATAAAAACGTCTTCGGTTCCTACTTCCACGGTCCTATCCTCTCTCGTAATGCCAATCTGGCTTACCGCCTAGTCACTACTGCTCTCAAGAAAAAATACGGACAGGACATCCAACTCCCTGCCTATGAGGATATTCTCAGCCAAGAAATCGCTGAAGAATACAGTGACGTGAAAAGCAAGGCTGACTTTTCTTAAACTAAGAAAAATTATATCAAAGAACTCCCCTATCTTGTCGGAGTTCTTTTTGCCTGTTCTTTTACCCTTCTCCCTTGCATTTTCTCTCTTTTTTTGCCAAAATAGAGGGGTAGAAAGAAGGTAGCATATGTCTAAATTACAACAAATCCTAACATATCTTGAATCAAAAAAACTAGACGTCGCTGTCGTATCTGACCCCGTCACTATCAATTACCTCACTGGCTTTTACAGTGATCCCCATGAACGCCAAATGTTCCTTTTTGTCCTAGCAAATCAGGAACCGCTTCTCTTTGTTCCAGCCCTTGAAGTAGAGCGTGCAAGCAGCACTGTTTCCTTCCCAGTTGTGGGCTATGTGGACTCTGAAAACCCATGGAAGAAAATCCAAAATGCTCTTCCACAACTTGATTTCAAACGTGTCGCTGTTGAGTTTGACAACCTCATCTTAACCAAGTATCATGGTTTGAAAACAGTCTTTGAGACTGCTGAGTTTGAAAACCTCACTCCTCGCATCCAACGCATGCGCCTCATCAAATCAGCTGATGAAGTGCAAAAAATGATGGTTGCAGGTATCTATGCTGATAAGGCTGTTAAGGTTGGTTTTGACAACATTTCTCTTGATAAGACTGAGACAGATATCATTGCACAAATCGACTTTGCCATGAAGCGTGAAGGCTATGAAATGAGCTTTGATACCATGGTCTTGACTGGCGATAATGCTGCAAATCCGCACGGTATCCCTGGAGCAAACAAAGTCGAAAAGGACGCCCTTCTCCTCTTTGACCTCGGTGTTATGGTTAATGGATATGCCTCAGACATGACTCGCACAGTAGCTGTCGGCAAACCAGACCAGTTCAAAAAAGATATCTACAACTTGACCCTTGAAGCTCAACAAGCTGCTCTTGACTTTATCAAGCCAGGAGTAACAGCTCATGAAGTGGATCGAGCTGCCCGTGAAGTTATCGAGAAAGCTGGTTATGGAGAGTACTTCAACCACCGTCTCGGTCACGGTATCGGTATGGATGTCCACGAGTTCCCATCTATCATGGAAGGAAACGACATGACCATCGAAGAAGGCATGTGCTTCTCTGTTGAACCAGGTATCTATATCCCTGGAAAAGTCGGTGTCCGTATCGAAGACTGCGGTGTCGTCACTAAGGATGGCTTTGACCTCTTCACCAGCACCAGCAAAGACTTGCTTTATTTTGATTAAACATAGAGACAAGCAAAAAGTCAGCTCAAATAGCTGACTTTTTTATTTTATCTTCTTGACGCTCTGAAAAACTACAAACCCTACAATCATTCCCAAGGTATTTTGCAGGAAGTTTGGAAGGATTTCTGGCAAGGCTGCTGACCAGCCATTCATTAGGGTAGAACCTAGGGCGTAGCCACTTACCATGACGATAGTAGCCAAGACAAGGCCTAGCCATTGCCACTTCCCTTTAAAACCTGCAAAAAATCCTTGCAAGCCATGGTTCACTAAACTAAAGAACATCCACTGTGGATAGCCTGATAAAAGGTCAATTAGGAATCCTGCTAGTCCTCCAACGACAGCTCCTTCTTTACTGCCAAAGTAAAAGGCAGTAAAGAAAATACCTGCATCCAAGAGAGTCAATATTCCTGTTGGCGTTCCAATTTTCAAGTAATAACCTAGAACCACAGAAAGGGCGGTTAGAAGGGATACAAGGGCGATTTTAGTTGTTTTTGTTTGCTTCATATTGTCTTACTCCATATTGATCTGCTTGTGCAATGGCACGGTAAACGAAAGCTTTAGAGCTCTCCACTGCTGTTAAAAGTTCATCACCTTTAACCAAGTGACTGGCAATGCTTGAGGCAAAGGTACAACCTGCACCAGCATTTTGCCCTTGGATAACGGGATTTTCTAGAACTGTAAAATTTTGTCCATCATAAAAGACATCCACAGCCTTATCTTGTCTGAGACGATTGCCTCCCTTGATAATAACTGCTGGCGCTCCTAAATCACGCAATTTCTGCGCTGCACCTTTCATGTCTTCCAAGGTTTTGATCTCTTGACCCGCTAACAATTCTGCTTCAGGGAGATTAGGCGTAATCACGCTAACATGAGGGAAAAAACGAATCAACTCTTGACAGAGTTCACTGACTGCCACATCGTGCGTTTCCTTGCAGACCAAGACTGGGTCCAATACCACCGGCACTCCAGGACGTTGCTTGATAAAGTCCAGTGCCTTCTCAGCCACACTGACAGTAGGAAGAAGGCCAATCTTAATCCCTGCAAACTCGACATCACGCAAGCTGTTCAACTCATGTTGAAAAATAGTATCATCCGTAGGGAAGACTTCAAAGCCATTTTCGGTCAAGGCCGTCAAACAAGTTACAGCTACAAAGCCATGCAAGCCGTTCAAGGTATAGGTAGCCAAATCAGCTGACAAACCACCACCACTAAAAATATCATTCCCAGAAAGGGCTAAAATACGATTATTCTTCATAACGAATCTCCTTTAAATACAAGCCATTTGGTGCCGCCGTTGGACCCGCAAGTTGCCTGTCCTTCTTCTCTAAGATGAGGTCAATCTGCTCAACTGGCATCCGATTATTTCCGATTTTGAGCAACGTCCCCACCATATTGCGAATCTGCTTATACAAGAAGCCATTTCCTGAAAAGCTAAAGGTCAAAAATTGGCCTGTCTCATCAACACTAAGACTAGCTTCTGTAATGGTCCGAACCTTGTCCTCTACACTGGTTCCAGATGCTGTAAAACCGGTGAAATCATGGGTTCCTTCTAATTTCTTGACAGCCTCTTGCATCCGCTCTACATCGAGGGGATAGGGAAAGTGAGTAGCATAGTGACGGCGCATCGGATTTTTAGGACGACCCCTATCTACTATAAACTCATAGGTCTTGCTATGTTTTGCATAACGGCAATGAAAATCATCCGCCACAAGCTCAATCGAAATCACATCGATATCTTCTGGAGACTGGGTATCCAGAGCAAAACGGAGTTTTTCCTCATCCATCTGATAGGGCAGATCAAAATGAATGACCTGTCCCAGAGCATGGACCCCACTATCCGTCCTACCAGCACCGTGAACAGTGATGGCTTGCCCCTTATTGAGTCTCGTTAAGGTTTTTTCGATTTCCTCTTGAACGCTCCGCGCATGAGGCTGGCGCTGAAAACCAGCAAAGGCAAAACCATCATAAGAAATAGTTGCTTTATATCTTGTCATAACTTCTATTTTATCAGGAAATAAAAGTGTAAACAAGTTTAAAAACCAATAATTGTATGGGTACAAAATTCCCGAAAAGAAAAACTTAGGAAACCGATCCTAAGCTCTCTTTTGAAGTGCATACATAACAAAGATAGAAGTGACAATCAACCAACATCCTAGAATGGTGAAGACCAACATACCGTTTTGAGTCACTAAGCCAATCGCCCCAAGAATGAAAGGTGTCGTAAAGGCTCCAAAGCTGCATCCTAGCACTGCAAAAGATGTTGCCTGATTAAGGAGCTTGGCTGGGATTCTTTCAGAAAGAAGCTGAAAGACAGTGGTCAAGGCCACACTGTAAGAAAAACCTGCCACAACACTTCCAACTACCATCACACCCAATGACGGAGACAAGGCAATCACAATCTGCCCCAATCCAAAGGTGATACCTGACCAAAGAAGCAACCTTTCTTTAAACAGAGAGATAAAGAAAGAAAAACTCACACCTGCCAAGATACCAATCAACTGCATGATACTTAAAACCAAACTCGATAACTGGGCATCCCCTAGACCTCTTTCTACCATCAGACTAGGAATACGAATGGTGATAGCTGTATTGGTGCAGACAACAACTGCTGCTTCGACAGCCAATAGAAAAATTAAGCCTTTCATCTGTTCTGTCAAACGAGTCGTTTCGGCCTCTTTTTTCTTTGTTTCTTTCTTTTCTTTCCCATAAGGGACAAATAGCAGATAAAGAATCAATACTAAAAATCCCGCACTGTAGGCCAAGAAGGTCACTGTCCATCCCAAGGATAAGAGTTGACCTACCACTAGAGTCAAAATCGACGCCCCGACAACTTCTGCTGATCCGCGGAGACCTAGCATCTGGATCCGTGTCTTTCCGTGATAGCGTTCACTGATAATGGAAATGGCCTTGGCATTGATCATCCCCACGCCCAAACCAAATAAAATCCGCATAGCAAAGACAAAGTTATAATCCTGATACCAGAAGGGAGCTGTTCCACCGATAGAGAGGATGAGAAGTCCCAGACTAATCTGAAGTCGCTCAGGAAGCAAACGCTCCAAAAACCCATTTAAAATCAGCATAATCATGATTCCAAAAGAAGGGAGACTGACCAGGAGCTCGATTTGTTCTTTGGGGTAGCCCTGATAATAGTCAAACATGGCTGGCAGAGCACTTGAGATGGAAAAGGAGGTAATCAAAACGAGGGAGAGGGCCAAAATACTAGCCCGTTCTAAATATTGTTTCATGGATTTTCTTTCTATATATTTCTCACTGTTGATCCTTTTAAAAGGAAGATGGCAAGAAAAGAAGGAGCCCGATTGAACTAGAGACTCCGTCCTAACTTTCCTCATAGGAAGACTATTTTCGCTTGATTTGCTTGATCAGATAGAAGATGAAGCCTGCAACCATATACGCCGCAAAAATGATCAAACACCATTTGATAACCACGTCCCAACCCTTGTTCACATTTAAAAAGAAATAAGGGAAGGGATTGTCCTTGGAATTCGGAATATTGAGTTTTAAGACCAGACCGTTAAACAAGGCAAAAATCATATAAACCAAGGGCAAGATGGTCCACAAGACTGGATCCCAGATCTTGTATTGACCCCGTTTATCAAAGAAAAGGGTGTCGGCTAAAAACCAGAGTGGAACGATATAGTGGCAAAGGAAATTTTCCACACGGTAAAAGTCTGTCGCAATCGGAGCAAGCATAAAATGGTAAATCACACAGGTAATCATGATACTCATGGTAACACCACCCTTGAGACGAAGCAAGGTCGGACTTTGCCAATTTTCACCTGAACGGCTCATCACACGGAGCAGATAACCCGTGAAAATCGTTACCAAAAGATTGGACAACACTGTGTAGTAAAGGAGCATACCAAAGCCACCGTGCTTGGTAATCTCCAAATAAACTCCTGTAAATGCCGCTAAGAACAAGAGCACACGACTATAAAAGATAAATTTGTAGTTCAGTTTCATGGCTAGATTTTCTTAACAAATTCTGATTTGAGTTTCATAGCTCCAAAACCATCAATCTTACAATCGATGTTGTGGTCACCTTCTACGATACGGATATTTTTGACACGAGTTCCTTGTTTCAAATCCTTTGGCGCACCTTTTACTTTCAAGTCCTTGATAAGGGTCACAGTATCTCCGTCAGCCAATTTATTTCCATTGGCATCGATAGCAACAACACCTTCTTCTACGTCTGCAACTTCTGCAGGATTCCACTCATAGGCACACTCTGGGCAGACCAAGAGACTTCCGTCTTCGTAGACATATTCTGAATTACATTTTGGGCAATTTGGTAAGTTGTTCATAAATCCTCCTAAAACTAACAATTATTCTTTAAAATTCATATGTTATTGAACAGCAACTATTATACCGTAAAATCCTAGATTTGACAATGTATCCCAAGTCCAGCAAACAAAAAATCATGCAACTTTTTACAGTTACATGACTTTTAAAAGATGATTGGTCATGGGTACTTATCAAGCACCACATGATAAAAGGGGTAGCAACTATATCTTACAAACCAGGAGCTTGTCCAAGTTCTGCCGTAAGCATCCAAACTGTTTTCTCAAGTTCAGCCTTAGCCCCAACAAAGATATCGTTTGTAACATCATCACCTTCTTCATCAGTTACATCCAAAGCTTTTTGGAAAAGAGTGATGAGGTAGCGATAAATTGCTAGAACACGTTCCAAGCTTTCTTCAACGTTACGGAATTCTCCTTCTTCTTCTTCGATTTCACTGTGTTGAAGGAATTCTGTCAAAGTTGAGTAAGGTTTGCCACCAAGAGTGATCAAACGTTCGCTGATTTCGTCAAGATAGCCATCAAGGCTGTCCATGTATTCATCCATTTTTGGATGCCATACGAGGAAACCACGACCACGCATATACCAGTGAACTTGGTGAAGGGCAATGTGAGCCACATACAAGTCCGCTACTGCTTGGTTCAAAACTTCCTTTGTTTTTGCCAATGCTACTGGCGCTGTTTTAGATAATGTTGTTACGTCTTTTACTGCTTCTTTTTTCAATTCAACCATATTGATCACCTCATAATATTATTTTTGCAACCATATTTATTGATTACTATCTCAGTATACTACTCCTAGTAGACAAAAGCAAGAAAATTAACCCATATTAAAAAAGTTGTAATTGACTGATAATTTAAGAAAAATATACAGTCTTTAAAAAAAAGACAGTCTTAGCAGACTGTCTGGAATAACTGAGATTATTTTACAAAATCAAGCAATGCCAAGAAGCTTTCAGCTTCAAGTGACGCACCACCAACAAGGGCACCGTCAACGTCTGGGCAAGCCATGTATGAAGCAACGTTTTCAGGTTTAACAGAACCACCGTATTGAACACGAACTTTGTCAGCAACTTCTTGACCAAAGTCAGCAGCTACAACGTCACGAACGACTTTACACATTTTTTGTGCATCGTCTTGTGAAGCTGATTTACCAGTACCGATAGCCCAGATTGGCTCATAAGCGATAACCGATGCAGCAACTTGTTCAGCTGTCAATCCAGCCAATGCAGCAGATACTTGAGCACCTACGAATTCAGCAGCTTTACCAGCTTCGTAAGTTTCAAGTGATTCACCACAACAGATGATTGGAAGCATACCATTTGCAAAGATTGCTTTTGCTTTTTTGTTGATATCTTCGTCAGTTTCATGGAAGTAGTCACGACGTTCTGAGTGCCCGATAACAACGTAGTCCGTACCGATTTCTTTCAAAACTTGTGGGCTTGTTTCACCAGTGAACGCACCTGCATTTTCAAAGTAGCAGTTTTGAGCAGCAACTTTAAGGTTTGAACCTTTAGCAGCAGCAAGAACAGCTGTCAAATCAACTGCAGGAGCTGCGATACCTGCTTCAACAAGGTCTGATGAAGGAAGTTTTGATGCAACGGCTTCAACGAATGCTTTTGCTTCTTCTGGATTTTTGTTCATTTTCCAGTTACCAGCGATAAATGGTTTACGTGACATTTCACATACCTCTTTTTTCATTTTATTCACTATTATTCTATCATATTTATAAAGAGCTTGCAAACCTTACTCTAATTTTCAAGATTTTTCAAGCGACTAATCTTGCCACAAATTCATGGCATCGAGGAAATCAGCCGAAGCCTGAACTTGTTTGGGATTGTTGGCTTCTCGCTCTGCTCGTTTGGCCTCTACCTGTGCCACAGACTGGATACCTTCATGACGCCAGTTTCGTAGGATTGCCTGAATATATTTCCAGTTTGGCTTGCCATTGAGAACGGCCTCTCGGAGAGCTTCCTTAATCAAATCCGCCTTAACTCCGTCTTCTTTGACAGTCTTGGAAAGATCTTCGATTTCAAATGGTGTTAATAAGCGTCCCAACTCCTGCTGAAAAGTTTCAACCAGATCCTTCAACTGATTCTGCGGATTTGGGGCAGTTGTAGCTGGAGTTTGGCTGTCTAGCAAGCTATCCAAGCGTTCAAAAGCCAAACTAGCATCAAAAATGAGCTCAATTTCCCCATTTAGTTCAATGGTTCGATATTGTAGCAAACCATTTTCTGTCAAATTCGAAATGGATTGGTTGACATCTGCCACCTCTTTCCCAATGATTTCAGCAATCTGACTAGGTGAAACATCTCCTAAGGCTGTGGTATTTTGTAAATAGAAAAATTGCCAGACCAGAAAATCTTCGCTGGAAGGAAAGAGTTCCTTAAAATGCAAGAGCAGGGCACTTGGCAAAACCAAGTTCCCTGATTTAAAAGCGTCAAAATATGTCATAATTCCTCTTATAGATATCCAAATGCAGCCGCATCATCCTCTACCTTTCTCCAGTCAAAAGGGGTTTCTTGATAAACTGCATAGTTTACCCAATTGCTGAAAAAGAGGGCAGCTGATGAAGACCAACAAAGACAGGGCATCTCATTTACATCATCATTTTTAAAGTAGTTCTCTGGGATATGAGGATCGAGTCCCGCCTCATAATCACGAAAATACTCTCTTGCCAAAGTGTCACGATCATACTCCAAATGACCAAAACTATAAATCTCACGCAAATCTCGACTAGCTAATATAGAAACCCCAACCTCAGGACCTTCTGATAGAATCTCAAGATTTGTCTTGTTTAAGATCTCTTCTTTTAAAACCTCCGTATGACGAGAATGAGGAGCTACATAGCGATCATCAAAACCTCTAAAAAGAAGATGCCCTTCTTTCAAGGTGTCCTGTGGATAAATGCCTGATAGTTTCCGATCCATCTGGTGCTTTTCAACGCCATAACGAACATAAAGACCTGCTTGAGCTCCCCAACAGATATGGAGGGTTGAAAACACATGCGTCTTGGACCATTCGATGACCTGTTTGAATTCCTCCCAGTAATCTACCTCTTCAAAAGGCAAATGCTCTACTGGTGCTCCTGTGATAATCATTCCATCAAAAAAGTCATCCTTGACCTCTGGGAAGGTTTTATAGAAGGTTTCCATATGTTCGGCACGGGTTGTCTTGGAACGATGTGTTTCCATATATAAGAAATCAATATCTAGTTGCAAAGGGGTATTAGCCAAATGCCGTAAGAGTTGCGTTTCTGTTACCATTTTTTGAGGCATGAGATTTAAAATCAGAATCTTCAAGGGGCGAATATCCTGATGAGCGGCCCGTTGGTCGTCCATAACAAAGATATTTTCAGTCCTTAAAATCTCCACAGCTGGTAATTTTTTATCAATTCGAATCGGCATAATACCCTCCTAACAGTTCTCTATTTCGGGAATGATGTTGTCTGTTTGAAAGTAAAAACCTCCAAATACTTCTTCCCTTTATTATACTGTATGAAGATATAGTTTTCAATTATAGTTTTTCTCTAACTAGCTATAGTTAATTTATATAGCAGATGAAGAGAAAACAGCCCCAAGGACTGTTTTTCATTAATAATGCATAAGTACCTTGTAATCGTAGTCTCCGATTTTTTCACGGCCTTTAAGCTCATCCAACTCGATCAAGAAAGCACAACCGGCTACAACTCCACCAAGTCTTTCAATCATCTCAATGGTTGCCTTGACAGTTCCACCTGTTGCCAAGAGATCATCTACGATGAGAACGCGTTGGCCTGGCTTAATTGCATCAGCATGCATGGTCAAGGTATCAATACCGTACTCCTTCTCATAGTCAGCGGAAATGACTTCACGTGGCAATTTCCCTGGTTTACGAACAGGTGCAAATCCAATTCCTAGCTCAAAAGCAACTGGGCAGCCAACAATAAATCCACGAGCCTCTGGGCCCACGATCATGTCGATCTTCTTGTCTGTTGCATACTGAACAATTTCACGAACAGCGTAGCTATAAGCATTTCCATCTGCCATCAAAGGGCTGATATCACGGAAGGTAATACCTTCCTTAGGATAATTTTCAATCGTTGCGATATAATCTTTTAAATTCATCTTTTTCTTTCTTTCAAAGTTTTTACTCTCTATTATACCACATTTTCTGTGAAAGAAGAAGAGGAAAAGCACTATTCTCTTGCTCCATCAGGCTATTAATGAACTTATTTTCCCTGGAATGAACTTATCATCAAAAAAACGAGCACATTCGTACTCGTTTTTAAAAATCTGTTAATTAAAGTGAGTTTACATCAACCTTGATACCAACACCTTGAGTAGTTGTGATTGTCAAGTTTGTTACGTAAGTTCCTTTAGCTGTAGCTGGTTTTGCTTTTTGGATTGTTTCGTTGAAAGCTTTAAAGTTTTCAACCAATTTTTCAGCTTCAAATGATACTTTACCGATGATTGCTTGAACGTTACCTGCACGGTCAGCACGGTAAGTGATTTTACCACCTTTAGACTCTTCAACTGCTTTAGCAACATCCATTGTTACAGTACCAGTTTTAGGGTTTGGCATCAAGTTACGTGGTCCAAGGACACGTCCAAGACGTCCAACAAGAGCCATCATGTCAGGTGTAGCGATAACTACGTCGAAGTCCAACCAACCATCGTTGATTTTTGCAACAAGGTCATCTTCACCAACAAAGTCTGCACCAGCAGCTTTTGCTTCTTCAGCTTTTGCACCACGTGCGAAAACAAGAACGCGTGAAGTTTTACCAGTACCGTTTGGCAATACCATTGCGCCACGGATTTGTTGGTCAGCTTTTTTAACGTCGATGTTCAAGTTGTAAGCAACTTCTACAGTTGCGTCAAATTTTGCAAAGTTAGTTTCTTTTGCAAGTGCTACAGCTTCTTCTACACTGTATGCTTTTGTGCTGTCGATTTTTTCAAGAGCAGCACGAAGTTGTTTGCTTTTTTTAGCCATTTTCTATTCTCCTTGTAAGTGGTTCAATCGATTTTCATCTCCCACGTCACTTCTCGAAATGATGAAGTCTTGCGGGTTATATTGGGGGTGTTATTGATTAGTCAACAACAGTGAATCCCATAGAACGAGCAGTACCTTCGATCATACGCATTGCAGACTCAATGTTTGCTGCGTTCAAATCTGGCATCTTAGTTTCTGCAATTTCTTGTACTTGTGCACGAGTAACTGTAGCAACTTTAGTTTTGTTAGGTGTACCTGATCCTTTTTCAACACCTGCAGCTTTTTTCAAAAGAACAGCAGCTGGTGGTGTTTTTGTAACGAAAGTAAATGATTTGTCTTCGTATACTGAGATAACAACTGGAATGATCATACCAGCTTGGTCAGCTGTACGAGCGTTGAACTCTTTTGTGAATCCCATGATGTTGATACCAGCTTGACCAAGAGCAGGTCCAACTGGTGGAGCTGGTGTAGCTTTACCAGCAGGGATTTGCAATTTTACAAGTTTTTCGACTTTTTTAGCCATTTTTAAATCCTCCTTTGTGGTTTTGGCGGTAATTAGAGATTTTTACCTCCCACAAGTATGCTTTACACATACCTTTCCATTATACACTATTTATCTAAAAATGCAAGAGAAAAATTACTTTTTTAATCAACGTAATCGCCGCCTTCAAAGCCATAGTACTCTTCCAAACTGAGACCACTTGCAGCAATTTCTTTGGCTTCTTTTCCGACGTAGCGAAGATGCCATTCTTCTGCCATGTAGCCAGTCTCTTTCTCCTTGCCTTTGAGATAGCGAACGACAAAACCATAGTCAGCTGCATGATCTAAGAGCCACTGGGCCGCCTTCTCCTCTGTCACCAATTCTCCATTAGTCCCGATCAAATCAAATGCAAGACCTGTTTGGTGTTCACTATAACCTGGTCGAGCTGAGTAGCGATCTGCTGCTTCCTTACCGTCTTGATTCACATAGTCTTGATAAAGTTTGGTTTGGGTTTCATAACTTCTAAAACCACTGTAGTGATCGCTGATTGGGTAGCCAGCTGCTTGCATTGCTGCAATGAGCTTCAGCAACTCTGCTTTAGCTGTTGGATTTTCTCCTGGATTATAGTCTTTTGACAAAGGGTAATGCTTATTGGCTATGACGATTTCATCGTACTTCCCTTGAATACTATAGTAGTCTCCCTTATTGACAACTTCTGCCTTTTTCTGACTAGAGGCTTGAGATTTGCTCCCTACAGTTCCTTCAGGTTGACTAGTTTGTTCCGTTTTTTGAGTGTTTTCTTCATTTTTAGGTTTTTCTTGCGAACATGCTGCTAGGGTTACTGCCAGCAAACCAGATAAAACGATGTATCTTTTTTTCATTTTTCTTCCTCTCTTATACCAAGTGCTTCTCTATCTCATCGGATAAGGCTTTAATCATTTGTTCCAACTCATGGGATTTCACTTGGCAATCTTCTGCCGCCATTTCTTCCCATGGCACCCACCAGACTGGACCACGGCCATTCAATCCATGACCCTTCATATCACCTGATCGTCTTGGAAAGAGGTGCCAGTGAGCGTGGGCATCTCCATTTCCTAGGAGTTCAATATTCATCTTTTCAGCTTTAAACGTTTTGGCGACAGCTTCTTGGACCAAACTCATTTCCTCTAGAAAACGAAGTTTTACAGAAGTCTCCATATGGTGGAGTTCTGTGACATGCTCTTTTGCTAAAAACAAGGTATAGCCCTTAAAGTATTGGTGGTCTCCAATAACAACATAACCTGTCTCTAGTTCTTTTACAAAGTAGGGATTTTCCCCTGCCTTGATCCATTCAATTCTTTGACAAATCAAGCACATATTAGTCTACCAAGGTGCTCTTGAGATAGGCGTCTACCATACGCTCAGTCGCCACGACCGAATCAATGTGTGTTCGTTCGTAAGAGTGACTGGATTCAATACCAGCTCCAAGGAGGGCATGCTTAACCTCTGCTCCTGCTGACATAGCTGCTGAAGCATCCGAACCGTAAAATGGATAAATGTCGAGTTTAAATGGAATATCTTGCTCCTTCGCCAAAGCTACCAAGTGTTGACGGAAGTCATAGTGATAGGGACCTGAAGCGTCCTTGACACAGATAGACACTGTATATTCATCCGTCTGCTGATCATCGCCCATAGCTCCCATATCCACAGCTAGATATTCCACTACCTGAGCTGGAATATTGGAGTTGGCACCGTGACCCACCTCTTCGAAGACTGAAAAAGCAAAATGAGTTGTTACTGGCAATTCAATCCCCTCTTCCTTGTAAATACGAAGAAGATTGAGCAAAATTGCTGCGCTGACCTTGTCATCCAAGTGTCGAGACTTGATAAAACCAGTTTCTGTCACAACTGTTCGCGGATCGAAACTAATAAAGTCTCCAACCTCAATACCCAAGGCGCGGGTTTCTTTTTCATTGGTTACTTTTGCATCCAAACGCACTTCCATATTGTCCTGTGTGCGTTCAGCAGTTCCCGCATCTTTGTAGACATGGCAAGAAGTTTGATGGATGAGAATGGTTCCAGATACCTTTTTACCTGTGCTAGCCACATGAACCGTACAGTTTTCTCCTTCAATCATGTTCCAAGGAAAACCACCGATACGATCCAATTTGAGACGGCCATCTGATTTGACAGCACGGACAATAGCACCCAGCGTATCCACATGGGCAGTCACATAGCGCTGTTGGTCATCATTTTGACCTTTAATAGTAACATTGACACCACCCTTGGCTGTACGAACCGGCTGGTAACCAAGTTTCTCTATAGTATGGACTAGATAGTCTGAAATCTCACGAGTAAAGCCCGTCGGAGATGCAATTGCGGTTAGTTCTTTGATATAGTTTATAGTCTGATTCATTTCTTCACCTCTTTCCTACCATTATAACATTTTTCTAGTCAGACTCCTTCTCAAAAGGAGAAAAACTGTGTTTAGTTGCTTTCACTATAGATCCATGTTATAATACAAATACTTTGATTATGAAAGGAAAGTAACAAATATGAAATCATACTTTAAAGTATCACTAGCCCTTGTGGCTTCACTTGTTCTCCTGCTCGGATGTTCCAAACAAGCATCAACAACTGCTAGCAGCAGTTCTAAAGGAGACACAACAACTCAGTCAAGTGAGAGCAAACAAAGTACTGAACAATCATCTGAAAAGAAAGAAACAACTAAAACACATACCTTTGTAAACAAAAATAATTCTGGAATCACTTCTACCTTGGTTTATATTGTAGAGGGGGACAATGTTATCAAGCAAACCGCTCAAAATGTTGCAGATCCTGAGATTCTTAACGCAACTCCAGAAGATGTCAAGAGTTTTATCGAAGAAAAGTACAAAGGTTATAATGGACTCAAAGGTGTTAAACAAACGATTGAAATCAAAGATGGAAAAGTTGTTCAAGATCTAGAAGTTGATTTCTCAGTTGCAAGCATTAGCGAACTTAGAAAAGCACTTCCTGAAGAATATTCTGGTATCGGCAATCGTGTCAGTTTCTCAAACTCTAAAAAAGCACTGGAAAAAATGGGATTCACAGAAAAGACGAACTAATCTCCCAAAATTTCATATAGACTAGTGTAGGTCCACCCCAAAAGTTAGACACAACTCTGACTCTTGGGGTATTTTATTACATCCCTAAGCGATGAGTCCAATAGATTCCTCCCAATCCCATAAAAAGTGCATTTAAAACTTCACACCCTTATAAAGCCATAGGATAAAAGTTATTTGAAATAGATAGAGACAAAACTTTAATCGTCAGACTAGTTTCTGTTCATTGTCATGTCAAGTCAGATGAGAGGGGAGGTCTAGTTGATTTTGTAGTAGAATCATGTTATAATACAAAATACTTTGATTATGAAAGGAAATTCTATGAAAACTCTTGTTAAAACTTCACTAGCCCTAGTGGCTTCACTTGTCCTCCTACTCGGATGCTCCAAACAAGCATCAACGCCTTCTAGCAGCAGTAACAAAGAAGATAAAACAACTCAGTCAAGCGAGACCAAGCAGAGCAGCCAACAATCATCTGAAAAGAAAGATGAGACAGAAACCCACACATTTGTCCACAATAGCAAACCTGGAATTCATTCTACCTTGACTTATACTGTAAAGGGGGATGATGTTGTAAAACAAACTGCTCATAATGTATTTGACCCTGAGAAACTTAATAATACCGCGGAAGGTATTAAGCAAATTGTTGACGATACTAATAAAGGTTATGAAGGGGTCAAAGGGGTTACACAAAAAGTTGAAATTCAAGACGAAAAAGTTATCCAAAACATCGAGGTTGACATGTCTGTCGCAAGTCTTGACGAACTGAAAAAAGCAATGCCGAATGAATATTATGGTATTGGAAACCGTGTAAGCTTTGCTGCTTCGAAAAAAAAGCTTAAAGAAGCTGGTTATACCGAACAAACCAACTAATGAGTCGTGCTCATACAAAAAATTCTTGGTCGATGACCAAGAATTTTTTCATTCCATCTCAAAAACGTCACTCTCTTGTTTGTTTGGTAGAACCAATGAAAGCAAGATTCCAATCATAGCTGGCACTAACCATGGAAGAGAGGCTGACGCAAACGGAAGGGCATTAATCAGATTTTCTAGAAACTCAATCTTAAAGGAACTTCCAAGGACGCTTGCAAGAGCAATAGCTGTAACAAGTCCAATGGTTAACTGCATGCCCGGTTTTGATAGGGCGACAAACTTATTCACAATCACGATCATCACAATGGCGATGGTGATTGGGTACAAGATTACCAGTACTGGCACTGAGTACTTAATGATTGCATCAAGACCAAGATTTGCAATGGCAAATCCAATCAAGGTAAAGGCTGTTGCATAGACCTTGTAGCTGATTTGTGGGAAACGTCCGTTAAAGAACTCTGCTGTCGACACAATCAATCCAACTGTCGTTGTGAAGCAGGTTACAGTTACCATAACAGCAAGGAAGAGTTGAGCTGTTGAACCAAAGATTTCCTGAGTTGCTTGCGACAAGATATAAACACCTGGTGTTCCACCCTTCATCGCTTCTGCTGGTACTGGGAAGTGATTTCCAAGGAATCCTAAACCAATGTAAAGAGCGCTAAAGGCAAGAGCTACAACGATACCAACCACCCAAATAGTTGAAATGTATTCTTTCTTACTGGAGAATCCAAGTTGTTTCAAGGTTTGAACTGCAATCACACTGAAGGCAACTGAAGCAAGGGCATCCAAGGTATTATAACCTTCTAGGAATCCTGTACCAAAGGCAGAAGCTTGATAAGCAGCTGACGCAGTTTGAGGACTTGTTCCACCGTATTTGAAAGCACCTAGTACAACCAAGATAACGATCAACAAAGCAAAGACTGGCGTTAAAACACGTCCGATTCGATCCAAAATCTTTGATGGATTAAGTGAAATCAAATAAGCCGCTGCAAAATAAAGCACAGTAAAAACAATCAATCCTAGACCTTTGTTTGCTTCGGATAAGAGGGGGCTAATCCCAACTTCATAAGCTGTTGTGGCTGTACGCGGAATGGCAAAGAAGGGGCCAATTGATAGATAGAGGACTGCAAGATAAAGTGTCGCAAACCAAGGTGAGATTTTCTTAGAAATCTCGTGAATGTATCCTTTCGGATTTAGCGTTCCAATAATAAGTGTCAAGACGGCAATACCGACACCTGAAAAGACAAAACCTGCGATGGCAGGAAGAAACTGTTCTCCAGATAGGGCACCTAGAGAAGGCGGAAAGATCAAGTTCCCCGCACCAAAAAATATTCCAAACAGGAGTAAGCCTGTTAGGGCACCTTTTTTAGCCATAATAATCTCCTTCATATTTCTAAAATACTGACCTAGTATACCATGATTAAGACTCTGAAAAAAGTATCCAAAATTAATCATTGAATGTTTTCAATATTTTTAAAAATAAGAATTATCTAAAAACAAAATCCCTCACTCAGCTGGAACCGAGTAAGGGAAAACTAGGCTTTATCGCCATATAGGTTTAAAGATTTTCAAAGGCCGTCATTCCACCTTGGACATTGATAACGTCATAACCTTGTTCAGCTAGAAATTGACAAGCACGTGCTGACCTCATCCCAGATTTACAAACGACATAATGCAAGAGGTCCTTGTCCAACTGATCATAGATATCAGCCAATTGACTAAGCGGAAGATTCTGAGCACCTTCTAAATGAAGCGTCTGGAACTCTTCTACTTCTCTCACGTCCACTAGAGAAAGTTGCTCATTTTGATAAAGCTGGTAAAAATCGTTAAAAGTAATTTCTTTCATTTTGTTTCTCCAAGAATCTTTTGAATTCTTTTTTTCAACTCTGGCACCACTTCTGACTCAAACCAAGGATTTTTAGCCATCCAGATTTGATTTCGTGGTGAGGGATGAACTAGTGGAAAATAGGTTGGTAAGTAGTTCTGGTAATGTTTTACCCTTTCTGTCACCTTGCCACTAACTTTCTCATGTAAATAATAAGCTTGGGCATACTGGCCAATCAAGAGAGTTAATTTGATATCAGGCAACTCTTGCAAGAGTTGCGGATGCCATTTTTCGGCAAAGCCAGTTCTCGGTGGAAGGTCGCCTGACTTGCCATGTCCTGGAAAGTAAAAATCCATTGGCAGAACTGCAAAATAACCTGAGTTGTAAAAGGTGTCCTCATCCACACCTAACCAGTCCCGCAAGCGGTCACCACTCTTATCCTTCCAGTAAATCCCAGCTTCTTGCGTTTTAAATCCCGGAGCCTGACCGACAATATTGATGCGAGCAGTCTTTGGCGCTGCAAAGAGAGGTTCAATTCCGCGTTCTGTATAGCTGACATTCTGCGGATCCGCCATAATGGCTTGCTTGATTCTTTCGATTTGAGACATCTGTTTTCCCTCCAAAAAGAAGTCCAAGCATAACATCTCAGACTTCTATCGTTTTATTTGATCAATTCATAAATAGCTTCTGCATAGATTGCTGCTGCTCGGAAGAGATCGTCCAAGGCGATAAATTCGTTGGCTTGGTGCATGGTATCGATTGAGTCTGGGAACATCGCACCGTAGGCAACCCCACGTTCCAGTAAACGACCAAAGGTACCACCACCGATGACTTGCTCGTGACCTTTAAGACAAGTTTGTTTTTCATAAACATTCAACAAGGTTTGCACAAGTGGATCTTCCATCGGTACATAGTGAGGGGTGTGACCGTGTTCAGAAAGGCTAACAGAAGCAACTGGCAAGTTTTCAAGGATTGACTTGATTTGCTCTGGGCTTGTTCCTTTTGGATAACGGAAGTTAAGAGCAATCGTATTGTCAGCACTTGTTTCATCGAAGCGGAAGACACCGGCATTCATAGAAAGGGCACCCATCTTTTCATCTACATGAGCAACCTTGAGATTTGTACCCTTATGGTCGTTCAAGAGAATCTTACCAGCGATGTCGAGGTAGTCTTTTGCAGGTCCTGCAAAGTCAAACTGACTGAGGAAAAGGGCAAGGTAGGTCGCACCATTGACACCTGATGCAGGCATAGCACCATGAGCTGATTTACCAATCACAGTCACCTTGTACTGGCCGTTTTCTTCTTGGAGTTCTCCTCTGAGTTTGTGTTCTGCAACAAAGGCATCTAGTTTAGCTTGCAAGTCAGCCAAGTCACCTGAAACGACTGCTGTTGCTGATTCAGGTACCATGTTTTCACGCAAACCACCTGTGAAGCTGTGAAGGCGAGCTGCACCAGTATTTTCACCTGCAAAATGGAGATATTCTGTGATATTCCCTTTTTCACCATTGATGATAGGGAATTCAGCATCTGGAGAGAAACCGAAGTCTGGTTTCGCAAGTCCTACATGTTCAAAGTAGTAGTCCATGTCTGCCCAGCCTGATTCTTCATCTGTTCCGACGATGAAACGAACTTTTTTAGAAGTTGGAAGCCCCAATTCTTTGATGATTTTCAAACCATAGTAACAAGCTGTTGTAGGCCCCTTGTCGTCTGAAGCTCCACGCGCATAAAGGCGACCGTCTTTGATAGTTGGTGTATAAGGGTCCGTGTCCCAACCGCTACCAGCTGGCACCACGTCCATGTGAGCAAAGATTCCGAGAACTTCTTCTCCTTCACCAAACTCAAAATGTCCTGCGTAGTTATCAACATTTTTAGTTGGATAGCCATCACGGTCTGCGATTTCAAGGAATTTTTCCAAGGCTTTTACTGGACCAGGTCCAAATGGATGCTCAGCATCGGCTTTGCTGTCATCACGTTCTGAGTTGATTTCCAAAAGGCTAAACAAGTCAGCCAAGAGGTCTTCTTTGCGTTTTTCTACTTCTGCTGTAAAATCAATAACTGTCATTTTTTCTTCCTATCTCTTCTCGATAATTTCATCTACTGGCAAGCGGTAGCTTGGTTCCAATTTCTCATCTGTGTATCCAACTGTGATCAAGAGTTCTGGACGGAATCGGTCTTCAATGTCCAAAACTTCGTTGGCTTTTGATTTGTCAAATCCAAGAATAATGTTAGAACCGATTCCTTGGTCAGTCAAAGCAAGAACTAAGTTCATGGCTACTAGTCCCGCATTAAGGGCCAAGTAGTCACTAACTTGCTGTTCACTGTAACGCGCAAACTCGGCAGGCAAATTCTTCATGAAATATTGAAGTTGCTCTTCTGAGAAATTCTTTGCACCACCAACTCGGGCAATCTTGCGGACACGTTTGGCCAAATCTGTGTCAGTAAACAAGGCAATGGTCACTGGCGCAGACGAAACCTGCTCAAAGTTCGAACCATAAGCCAACTTTGCCAGTTCAGAATTTTTCTCACGAACCACCACAAATTTCCAAGGCTGGCTGTTGTGGGCACTTGGTGCCAAGGTTGCGATTTCGATAGCCGTACGCACATCTTTGGGATCCACCGGCTTATCAGTGAAATGCTTAGTCGCATGACGTTTTTTATTTAATTCAAGAAATTTCATAATCGATTTCCTTTTCTAATTCTACTGCATCCATTCTACCATATTTTGAAAGAGCTTGCAGAGATTTTTCATAGAAAGAAATTGGAACACGTATGAAGCCATGGATTTAAACTTATCATTAAAATCAGGTTTCCCCTCACCCAGTTCCAACTAATTTTCAGGGGTTTAAAGAAACTAGTCTATCTTGTATTCTGACTTTATAGCCTCCAAGAAATCCTTCACATCCTCTACATACCCATGCTTTTCAATTAAACTAGCTAAGAGTTCCAGATTGTGCCCCCGATAGTTGTCTTCTCGGCGTAATTCTTCATACATTTCGATAAAAGGAAGCCCCTTGGACTTGGCCAATTCTAACTCCGCTTCATAATCATAAGAAACTTTTCGGAATAGAATATTTACCAATTCCCCGTCTTCCACTTCTATCACGGCATACTGGGCACGGTGATTTTTTAACGCCTCCCAATTAAAATAGGGCATGCCAATCGACCCTGGATTGATGATTTGTTGCCCTTGACTGCCATAACGAAGCAACTGCTTGTGAACATGACCATAGACTGCCACGTCAACTTCATCATCTAGGAGTTGGTCAAATTTCTCTGTATCATTCTCAACTAGCAAGTCACCACCATAGTTCTTATTTGGCAAATTATGAGAAAGAGAAAAGCGCAGTCCGTCAACTTCTCTCTTTTCTAGCATAGGTAAGCTTCGTAGCCAGTCAATCGTTGCAGGATCCATTCGCTCCATCAAATACTGCGTCATACGCAAGAGCTGGACTTCCTGTGGGTCTTCCAAGCCATATTGCCCATCTAAAGCCTCAAGGACACAATCATCCCAATTGCCTCGAACACTTGCAGTGATAGGAAGTTCCTTTAACAGAGCGACCAAGTCATGAGCACCTGGACCAGGGAGGAAAATGTCTCCCATGAGCCAATATTCACTGGCTCCTTGAGTTTTAGCATCTGCAACCACTGCTTCTAGTGCCGTTGCATTGCCATGAATATCTGATAAAATTGCGATTTTATGGTTCATGATGGTTTCCTTCCGTTTGGTAATTTACTCTCTCTTCCGCTACTTGAGCCAATTCCACTTCTTCCTGAGGGTTCAACTTTCTCTGCACAGCTTCTGCGACTGCCCTTGGCACACCAACTTCGACAATCTCATCCACACTGGCTTCCTTGATTTTAGTGAGAGATTTAAAATGCTTCATGAGATTCTGCTTGCGTTTAGGTCCCAGACCGTCAATCCCATCCAATTGAGATGAAAAAGAATTTTTTGAGCGCAGTTGGCGGTGGAAGGTGATAGCAAAGCGGTGTACCTCATCTTGGATGCGTTGGAGGAGGAAAAATTCTTGAGAGTTTCGTGACAACTCCACCACTTCCAGCGGATCTCCAAAGAGCAGTTCATGGGTTTGGTGCTTGTCATTCTTTTGCAGACCTGCAATTGGAATATCCAAACCCAGCTCCTCTTGGATGACCTGCTTTGCGATATTGACTTGCCCTTGTCCCCCATCAATGACAATCAAATCAGGAGGAGTCAAACCGTCTCGTTGAACTCGACCATAACGTCTGCGAATGACCTCTCGCATGCTGGCATAATCGTCTGGTCCAACAACCGTTTTTATCTTGTACTTACGGTAATCCTTCTTACTTGGTTTGCCATTGACAAAAACCACCATAGCTGAAACAGGACTGGTTCCCATGATATTAGAGTTATCGAAGGACTCGATACGGACTGGGGTCGGGATTTGAAGCAAGCGTCCCAGATTTTCAATAGCTCCTTGGGTCTTTTCAACAGATTTTTCTAGCAGATTGAACTTCTGCTCCAGACTAACACGGGCATTTTTTATAGCTAGATTGACCAGTTGTTTTTTCTCTCCACGCTGGGGTTTGAGAATCTTGGTATCCACCAAGGCCTTGACTGCTTCTTGGTCAATATCCTGCGGAATCAATACTTCATTGGGAACCAGGTGGGATTTTTCTTGATAGAATTGTCCCACATAGGTCAAGAAGTCCTCATCCGGATCATTGTAATAGGGGAAAAGATTGACATCCCGCTCAATGAGCTTGCCCTGACGGACAAAGAAAACCTGAACACACATCCAGCCCTTGTCCACATAGTAGCCAAAGACATCCCGATTTTGGAGATCCTTTGCCATAACCCGTTGCTTGGTCCGAAGTGTTCCAATAGCCTGAATCAGGTCACGGTATTCCGCCGCACGTTCAAACTCCATACTTTGTGCTGCTACTGCCATTTTACTCTTGAGATCATCGATGATTTTGTCATCCTGTCCTTTTAAGAAGTCAGAAACCTCCTGAGCCATGGACTTGAAATAGGCCTCATCTTTTTTACAGATAGTATGGGCCATACACTGGCCGATATGGTAGTAAAAACAGACCTTAGACGGTGGATTAGTACACTTGCGAAAAGGAAAAATCCGGTCCAGTAGTCGCTTGATTTCATTTGCTGCCCCTACATCTGGATAGGGACCAAAGTAGAGACCACCGTCCTTTTTAACCTGACGGGTGATAATCAAGCGAGGATAACGCTCATTGGTGATTTTGATGAAGGGATAGGACTTATCATCCTTGAGCATGATATTGTACTTGGGCTTATTTTCCTTGATAAGATTGATTTCTAGGAGAAGTGCCTCAATATTGGACTCAGTGACGATAAATTCAAAATCCACAATTTCAGATACCAGAGCCTCAGTCTTGGTATCGTGACTTCCACGGAAATAGGAGCGCACACGGTTGCGCAGATTTTTAGCCTTTCCAACATAGATAATGGTACCGTTTTTATCTTTGTGAATGTAACAACCAGGGCTGGTCGGCAAGAGCTCTAGTTTTGATTTGATCAAGTTATTCATAGTTCCATTATAGCAAAAAGGCCGTGACAGGACGAACAAAAAGCCCCACCGATCACTTGATGGAGGAGCTTGGATTTCATTTTAGATTACACCGACTTCAGCTAGTCGCTACTGGTATAGAGTTCTTGAACAGCTCTCACATCCTGAGGCTGAATCCCATAATAGGAACCTGCTGGCTGCATGACAGAAGTTTCGTTGGTGTCGCTATAGATTTATAGGATACCCTAATATTCTTTGTATAAGTAAAATTTCTATACTACTTCCTAAATTTCCCCTTTTATTCATTTGACTCAAATAAAACACAGAAAAAAGAAGTACAGAACTACACTCCAAAAGCTATACAACAACTAACTTTTTGGGGTAGCCGTAATTATCGGCCTAACATCCTTTTTATCAGACAAATAATTCTATACTTGAGAGGAGAAGGATAATAACGGAAAGTTCCTGCCTTCCTTACAATATAGCCATTAAAGTTTTGCTTAAAGCGAAGAACACCATCACTTCCATCAAATATTCCTTGAATCCCTAAGAAATTATAAACAGGAATTCCACGCTTTATACTCTCTAACATAACATGCTCTTGAAGCAATGCTGGTGCATAGAACTTATTAAATTCTGTATAAGAACCACTAAAAAGATAGGTACTCTCTTGAGGCATATAGATAAAAAGACTACCAGCCAATACAACCTTTTGTTCCCCATACTTGGCTATCAATTTATGTGCTTCTGCTTTACGAACCTCAAAAGTTTCAAATTGATGTAGCAATTCTTTATGCTCTTTTTTCTTCTGAGCTGAATAAGGAGATTTTCTTAGTGCCTCATCAAAATCTGCTATTTTTTTGGATAGATTTTCTTGATTCTTCTCCAGTTGAGAAAGATAATCTTGAAAATTTAAAGTCGCAACCATAAATTCAGCCCGGTCTCCAAATGCATCATAAAAATGTTCGTAATATTCTAAACTTTTATCACTGTATTCTCTTCTTTTTGATGTCGTAGCAGTAATATCTTTAAAAATAGATAATTCATCACGTTTTAATCGTCTCAATTGAATGCCAAAGCTTCTAGCTTTCTTAACCAAGGGTTTTCCCTTTTTACTAAAAGATCGAATTAAATTCTCCTCTGTGATTCCTTCTAAGTCCTTGACATATAACCAATCAGGTTCCCCACCTGGGTAACCAATCTGTAAACCATCATGACAATATCCTAGATTCGTCAGACACTGAATAATTTCTGGTTGCTCCTCTGTCACTGGATTCCCATTAGTATCAAAACTTTGAAAAGTATCGTAAGGTTTGACAATCAACTCCAGAGCCCCATGTTGTTTGGCATACACTTGGAGATCTTTGTAAAATTCCTTTAGATAAGCTGAATCGCTATAAATTGGACCAGAATTGATTTCCATGTGCAGTCCACCTGTCATTGGCAAACTATAAACCAATGCGGCAACCTGAATGGTCTCTGTATGCTTTAGAGCAAGGTAGGTCACCGTTGCTCCTCGCTTCTCTAACAATTCTCCCATCTGGATTGATTGTAAAAACGAGCGGGAGGTAATTGATTCTGAATAAATGCGAAAGTCTTCTTTAGTAAGTACAGTTAGTGTCATACATTTACTTTCTATGATATTTTTTTCGAAGATTAAATAGGAGATTTATTAACGGATACATAGGATGAATCGGCAGAGTTAACTCTCCTAAATATTCCTCAATAGTTGGATTAAAATTAGCTTTAAAACGATAAAGTCCACCATCTCTTGTATGTTCAATACCTCCTAGATTTTGCCAGAGAGAACCTCTTTCAAATGCACGTTGTAGTGTTCGATACCATGTTAAAATTGGGGCATTATAACGTCTAAATTCTACATCCATTCCTGCATATAAATTTACAGATGTCTGCCCAAATTCCAAAGTCAAAGTGGCTGATAAGGGAGCAACTTGAACACCTGAAGAAATATGCTTCTCCAAAAATAGAATTTCTTCATTCAACCTTTCGCTTTCTTGTAGCCTACTTTGATATTTCGAAGACTTAACAGTATCTGATAAGGATTCTAGAATTTTTTGATTCTGATCTCTTTGTTCTTTTAAAATATGCAATCGATTTGACAAATCAAGTGTAGATAATGTTATATAAGCATGGCCTGGAAAAGACAATAGCAAATTTCGATAGTAGGCTTCATTCCGCAAATGAATACTTTTTCTTGCCTCCGTCTTCTTCATTAGAAAAGAAAATAATTCTAATAATTCAATTCCACCAAACTGAGTATTTATTCCTTTGTTTTGTGCAGTTCGAATAGCTTGTCTCGCCGATTTTGGTAGGTACTTCTCATCAAAATTTTCTTTATACACTTTTGCCTGTATACGAGGCTGAATAGTATCAACCATTCCACTTGTCTGACCAGACCAAATAAAACCTAGTTTTTGCAAATAATTTAGCGTTTCTAGAGTTTTCTCTGAGCAATCATAAACTTGATTGTCATTATAAGTTTTACTCAAACAAAGTGCTGGATCGATTTTAATAAAAAGTGCTCGTTTTTTCTTTGCAATCGTTTTAAGTGAAGAAAATACAAAATCCATCAAAGATTGGTCCGTATAATCCATAATTGGACCTCTGGCAATATAGCACATTGTAAAACCAAAGGGTAAAGATCTATAAAGTAAACTAGCTACCGCCACTATTTTATTATCACTATAAAATCCAACTCTTTCATTTTCCCATTCACTTTTTACACTTTCCCAAGCACTACTTTGCAATAGATTCACTAACGAACTACGTCTAACAAAGCCATCATGTTCTTCAGCGGAAATACCAACTCGATAATAATACATGTACTTTCCATTTTCTACTAATATGAATCCTATTTTACCATTTTTTTTTAAAAAAATAAAGAAAAATAATCTTCAAAAATCTCCCAGTATAGAGACTAAATAACAGTCACTCGTTCTATAAATAGTTCGAAGAAACAAGGTAGAATATGTCATTTAGAAAATCTTTTTCAACAAAACGAGTAGTATAAAATTCGTTGAATTAGCTTTTGAACAAGCAAATTAAGCTATTCATCTATCAATTACCTACATACAATTCTATTACTTTGTTTACATCCTGAGGCTGAATCCCATAGTAAGAACCTGCTGGCTGCATGACAGAAGTTTCGTTGGTATGATCCAAACCGATGGCATGCCCCAGCTCGTGCTCCGCCGTGTGCACGATTCGTTCATAAGAATATCCATAGTTTGGATTGGATAGATAATAGTGATTCAGGCGAACCGTTACAGATATAAATTGTTTGGTTAACAAATTGGTTTGACTCTCGGCTTGACCTGCTACAGCGGTCGATCCATCATTCATCTCACTTGCCACAATATCTGCCTGGCTAGGATCCGCAACCACCTCAAAGGTAAAGGCTCCCGTTTGATTCCAGTTTTTTATGGCTTCTGCATAGGCACCTTGGAAGGTCTCATCCATTTGAGGCTCAATATAGATGCGAGCTGAAGCCTGAGCCCACTTGCCTTCTGCATGTTGGTGACTGTCTGTCTGAGACAAGACTTCCAGCGTTCCTGTCTCCTTCCATTGATTCCAGCCACCTTGACCAATTTTACTCATTTTTTCAACTTGATTGACTGCAGAATGAAAATCACCAGACAGATACCAAACCACTCCAAAAGCAATGAGTAGTAAAATAACCACAGTCCAAACCAGACGCCAGAAGAAACGCCAAATTCCCAAAAGAAATCGGAAGAATAGTCGAATAATCCAGAACATGACGCTCCACCTTTCATAAAAATAAGAACCTATCTTGAAATCACGTTCTCCTTGATCAAGATAGATTCTCTATTTTACTGAAGAAAGCTGAAAGAAACCTAAAACTAAGATAAACGTTCTTCCAAGACAAAGTCAATTGGTAAGGTAGCTAAAAAACGTTCCAATTGTTTTTCCCAGTAGTACCACTCGTGCTTACCTGGACTGTGACTATAGGTCACCTCAAAACCAAGATTTTTGAGGTTTTTCACTGCGAGATTATTGGCAGAGTAGAGATAGTCTTGCTCCCCACACCAAGCCCATAGTTTAGTCTTTTTATCGGATTTTGCAGCCATGTTTTCAAGCGAATGAGGACTAGCTGTCCAGTCTTTAATCTCTCCAAAAACTCCTCTCCAGTAGGCAAGTGACCCCAGATCCTGACTTTCAGGAGAAAAATCCTGAAAACTGAGCGCACCAGAAAAACTAGCCGCATGAGAAAAACGATTCGTCGATAGAGCGAGTTTGAAGGAACCGTATCCACCCATGGATAGGCCTGCTATGAAAGTTTTTTCTCGCTTGCTGGTCATATTGGGGAAGAAACGTTTCATGACCTGAGGTAACTCTTCTGCCAGAGCAGTATAATAGTTATAGCCATACTGAGTATCTGTGTACCAGCCATTGCTAGTATTGGGCATGATAACAATGAGATTGGTTCCACGCAACAAGCGCTCGACATTGGTACGTTTGAGCCAGCTATTTTGGTTTCCTGACATTCCGTGCAAAAGATAAAGAACAGGAATATCTGTGCAATCTGGTTCAATCACCCGACTAGCATCTGGATAGAGTACCGTAACGCCCCACTCCATATCCAAAACTTCTGAGTAATACTCAATATTCATAACTGCCATGGTTGTCTCCTTTTACTATTCTATAAGAAAAAGCCGAATATCGACTTTTTCTGTAGGTATTCTGCTTATTATTTTGCTTCCATCACGACTGGCAAGATTGCTGGACGACGCTTGGTTTGATCAAAGAGGTACTTGGTCAGATTGTCACGAACCTTGCCTTTGAGATCTGCCCAGTCAAAGTCATCACCTTGAAGATACTCTTCTACCGTTTGGTTAATCAATTCTGAACTTTCACGGAGAATATCACGGCTCTTCTTGAGGTAAACAAATCCACGTGTATGAACACGGGCCTTGGCCACAATTTTCTTCTCACGACGGTTGACAGTGATTGCCACGATAAAGATTCCATCTTCTGACAAGACTTTACGGTCTCGAAGGACGACATTTCCAACATCTCCGATAGCATTTCCGTCAATCAAGACATCACCTGCAGGAACTGCTCCAGCTGGAACAAAGTCTCCATGTTCATAAGACATGGTCGTTCCCTTTTTAGGGATGAAGATACGCTCTGGCAACATTCCAACTGCCATGGCAGCCTTGGCATGCGCATCCAACTCACGATACTCCCCTTGAATAGGGAAGAGGTAGTTTGGTTGCAAAAGATTGATCATCAACTGCAAATCACGCGCATTCCCGTGTCCGGATACTCGCAAGCTTTGGGTAATGAGTTTCACCACACCACCAGCTTGGTAGATCATGTTTTCAACACGCGCCATGACGGCTTCTTTGGCGATAGATGGAGTCGTTACGATATAAACCAAGTCCCCATCTTTGATTTCCACATAACGGTGGCGTCCAATAGACATCTTACGGAGTCCATTAATAGGTTCACCCATACGACCCGTCTCAAGGATAATCAACTCATGGTCTTCAAAACGAGACATTTCTTTTGGTTTAATCAAGAGACTTTCATTAGCTAGAGATAATTTTTTGAGACGAATCGCAGTGCGGACGATATTTTCAATATCGAATCCAGTCAAAACAACTCGGCGACCTGTATCTGCTGCAGCATCAAAAACCTGCTGGATACGAGAGAGGTTGCTGGCAACTGCTGCAACGATAATTCGACCTTCCCAGTCTGCAATGGTCTGGGTAATTTCGTCTCCAACTTCACTCTCACTCGCCACTTGGATATTGCTATCTGCATTGGCTGAATCACTGAGGAGCGCCAAGACACCATCACGACCAATCTCGGCCAAGCGAGCAAAATCCGTCGCATAGGATTCACTAGCTGTCTGGTCAAACTTGAAGTCCCCTGTGTAAACAATGCTACCTTTTGGAGTTTTCAAGACGACTCCCAAACTTTCTGGAATGGAGTGAGTTGTACGGAAGAAGGAAACCTCAGTTCCTCCAAAGTCAATCTCCGTATCCTCATCAATCACATGGAAGTCATTGAATTTCTTAACCGTATCATTTCCTTTGACAAAGAGTTTGGCCAACTCGATGGTCAACTCAGAGCCAAACACAGGCACCTTAGCCTCTGCCAAAAGGTAAGGCAGAGCTCCAATGGCATCCGCATGTCCGTGGGTCAAGAAGACCCCAGCGATACGGTCGCTATTTTCAAAAAGGTAGTCCATATTTGGAATAACGACATCAACACCTAGTTGTTCATTTTCAGGGTATTTAAGCCCTGCATCCAAAACAAAAATAGAACCATCAATTTCAGCGATGTACATATTTTTCCCATTTTCTCGTACACCACCTAATGTTGTTAAACTAATATTACTCATTTTTCCTCCGAAACTTCATTTATCTTGATTATAGGGTGAATTTACCCTCTTATTCTAAAAGTTCTCAAACTCTCAGCCGAATCTTTTCCTACCATTATACCATTTTTTTGATTATTTTCAAAACGAAGATAGGTTTTTAACTAGAGATTAGTCACTACTGTGAATCAAATCCTTTTAACTTGACTTCTCTTTTGGAGACTTCATCTAAGATAATGGAACGATTATACCATAAAAAAATATGGATTTCTTAATCAATTTGATTTCAGATACTTTTCTCGAACTCTAAATTTCTCTTTTAGTTCAAAAAACTTGCTTTTACCTCTCGACTTGAGAGCTATTTTCTACAAAGACATGGTTTATCTACATTCAAAAGCGAGATTTTCCTGTTCGCTACAGAATCTAAAAATGTTTCAGCAATTATCCACCAAGATGGAGCTTAACGATAGGAAATTTCTTCAAAAAGAAAAAAGACTTAGAAATTCTAAATCTTTTTATCATCTTTAGTTTGGATAGATATAAGTGACGTTTCCTAAAAATTCGTGTGGATTAAAGAAGCCACGATAATTTGCAATCTGCTTTTGACGTCTGTAGTTTGCTTCCAATACCTGGATAGAGTTTTCACTTTGAACATCTGTTACATAAGCAACGTGTCCATATTCACCACCGTCCCAAACGGCGATTGCTCCTACTACTGGAACACTTCCTGTCTTATAGCCTTGAGCGCTCGCGTAGATTGCCCACGTGTTGGCATTTCCCCACCAGTTGCTAGCCCAAGGCGCCAATTCTTTCACGCCCCATGTACACTGACCAACAGGATAAGAGTTCCCATAGTTTGTAGGAGTCTTTTCGACAACATCCTCTGTATCTGATACCACATTCGCAGTGCTAGCTGGAGCACTGTAGGTTGAGCTAGCCTGAGCGGAACCACTCACTTCCAATACATCGCCTGGGTGGATAGTATCAAAGATGGTTTTTCCATTCAAAGCTGCCAACTCATGCGGATCCATGCCGTTTGCAGTTGCGATGGCATAAAATGAATCACCGTCTTGGACAACGTAAGAGTTCGCATGAACAGTTTGAGCCCCAACTGTAGCTAAAATAGCCGTAGAAGTCAAACCAAGAGTCAGTTTCGTAACTGTTTTTTTCATAACTAGATTCCCCTTATATTTTCTTGATAAGAAAATCATACTTGATTTACATGTCAGTTAGTTTAGAGTTATATTTTAGTCATGTTACAAAAATTTATACTTTTACTACATAAGGTTTAAAAGCAGACATCGTATAAAGTGATAGAAGAGAATAGAAAATGAATCGTTTTCCCCAATTTTTACATCAGCGAACCACTCAAAAGACCGTCTTATCAACCACTCCCACATCAAGCATTTACATTTATCCGTCAAAAAGAGACCGAGATAGGTCATCTCAGTCCCCTTCTATCTATTACTCCATTAAAAAATTATACATTTCTTGCACCGTACCCAGAGCCATCATTTCTTGATTTTTTACAGTTTGTTTGAGATTTTGGTAAATCTGACTTTCAGCAATTTCCCTTTTCGGCGCTTCTTTATTGACTGTCATAACACCATCTTTAATCGTCACAAAGCCCAGCTCCTCAAATACTTGAATCATCTTGACTAGTAAGATTTGTTGGATATTGAGATAAGCCGCCAAATCTTTCAGCTTGTAGCGAATATCAAACTCTGGGAACTGGTAAATGGTCTTGTACAATTTTGCAAACTGTTCTCTAGTCCCGTAACCTGTCAGATAGTAGGCCTTGTCAATGTCATTTTTGAAATAGACAGCTGAGAAATCCTGTTCTTGAAAAATGGTCTTCAGCAAGGTAATATCTTCAGGAATGGTTTTCACAACCACAGCATCACTATTCGCTAGATCTGGCAACTCTCCAGAGAAATCCAAGACTGGAACCCCTTCTGGCAGGGCTACGTTCTTCCCACGAATGTTAAAGAGTTGAACACCTTCCACACGCGCATCCACCATCATCAACTGGAGGGCAGTTTGCCCATTCCATTGGTTGACAGACAGGGTGACTGCTAATTCTAGGTTTTTTGTTTGAGCAAACTCTGTCGCCCATCTACCTTGTCCGAAGGCCACCACTTCAAAACTCGCCTCACCCTTGGAAATTTTTAGTTTGAGGTGGGCATTGCCTGCTCCCATGGTACGAGCACTTTCGACATGAAAATCCTTGATATAAAAGACAGGTTTCTGATTGTCCATTCCAAAAGGTGCCAAACGTTCAAAGCTTTTGACCGTTTCCAAGCTAAGCGTCTCCAAGTCTAGCTCTTCGTCTAGATTTAACTTGTTCTTACCACTAGCATCTGCACCTTTTTCACGGACATAGTCTTCCAAGACTTGAGATAAATCTGAAAGTTTCTCAACTTCCAGCGTCATTCCAGCTGCACCAGCATGGCCGCCAAAGGCGATAAAGAGGTCTCGATGGGGATCCAGAGCTTCAAAAATATCGACTGCTTCCACACTGCGAGCGCTACCCTTGGCACGACCATTTTCTATATTAAGAACGATAACTGTCTGCCCTAGTTCTTCCAGCAAGCGCCCAGCCACTATACCCAGAACGCCAGGATTCCAGCCTTCCTTGGCCAAAACCTGGACCTTCTTCTCAGGATCCACCATGGTCTTAGCTTCTTCATAAATTGACTGAACGATTTCCTTGCGCTCTTCGTTTTTCTGATGAATCATGAGGGCAATCTCATGTGCTTCCTCGTCATCAAATCCAGTCAACAAATCAATGGCGGGATTAGGATCGTCCAAGCGCCCCAAGGCATTTAAACGAGGAGCAATCTGAAAGCCAACCGTTTCTTCTGTCACTTCATTCGCAGCAATCCCAGCCATGTCTAGCATTTCTTGTAGACCAATACGCTGAGTATGCCCCAGCATTTCCAGACCATATTGAACCATGATACGGTTTTCATCTGTCAAGCTCACCATATCGGCAATGGTACCGATAGCGACCAAATCAAGCAATTCCACTTGCACTTCTTCTAAAAGAGCGCAAGCTAGCTTGAAAGCCACTCCACAACCAGCCAACTGTTTGAAGGGATAGTCCGCATCTGGATGCTCAGGGTGAACAATGGCAAAGGCATCAGGAAGGGTTTCAGGCATGGAATGGTGGTCGGTCACAATGACATCCACTCCCATAGACTGGGCCAATTCAATGGCTTCGTGACCCGCAACCCCATTATCCACTGTCACAATCAAGGAAATACCCTCTTGCTCGATAAAATATTTATAGACACTGGCATTGGGGCCATACCCATCGGTAAAACGATTAGGCAGGTAAACACGGCACTCAGCACCAAGCTGTTCCAAACTTTCCTTAACAATAGAAGCTGAAGTCATGCCATCCGCATCGTAGTCTCCATAGATGAGAATATTTTCCCCTTCTTCAATGGCCTGACGAATTCGTTCTACTGCCTTGTCCATATCATGGAGCAGATAGGGGTCATATAAGTCCTCTAAAGAAGGTTCTAAAAACTTCTTTAGACTTTCCTCATTCTGAATCCCTCTTTCAAATAATAAGCGAGCCACCTCAGGACCCAGTCCAGCCTTCTTGGCTATCTTTGTAAAATCCGCATCTTCAACCTGCGGGGCAAACTGCCATTCATAAGTAGGAGTTATCAAAAAGACATCCACTCTTTCTAAGAATTCTATCGTTTCATTATAACATGATTTAGGCATTTTCTCTATCCAGATTGCTTTTTTATAAAATTTTAGTGAATTTTTTTCAGATATGATTTGACAAGAACATTCTTTTGTTGTAGAATCATGTTATAAAATCTAACACAAAGGAGATCTCTCATGGCTTTAGTAGAATTTAAAAACGTCGAAAAATATTACGGAGACTACCACGCACTCCGCAACATCAATCTCCGTTTTGAAAAAGGACAAGTTGTTGTCCTGCTTGGACCTTCTGGCTCTGGGAAGTCCACTCTTATCCGTACGATCAATGGTTTGGAGGCTGTTGACAAAGGAAGTCTCCTAGTCAATGGACACCAAGTAGCAGGTGCTAGCCAGAAAGATCTGGTTCCTCTTCGTAAGGAAGTCGGCATGGTTTTTCAACATTTTAACCTTTATCCACACAAAACAGTGTTAGAAAACGTGACACTTGCGCCCGTTAAAGTTCTAGGAATTGATAAAAAAGAAGCTGAAAAAATAGCCCAAAAATATCTGGAATTTGTAAATATGTGGGACAAGAAAGATTCCTATCCAGCTATGCTGTCTGGTGGACAAAAACAGCGGATCGCCATTGCTCGTGGTCTTGCCATGCATCCGGAGCTCCTCCTCTTTGATGAGCCAACATCTGCCCTTGACCCTGAAACCATCGGCGATGTACTTGCAGTTATGCAAAAACTGGCACATGACGGGATGAATATGATCATCGTTACCCACGAAATGGGATTTGCCCGAGAGGTTGCGGACCGCATTATCTTTATGGCCGACGGAGAGGTTTTGGTAGATACGACAGATGTCGATGACTTTTTTGACAATCCAAGCGAACCTCGTGCCCAACAATTCCTCAGCAAAATTATCAACCACGAAAGTGACAAAGTCAAATAAGGAGGCGCCTATGAAAAAGAAACTCTTTTTATCAGCATTATTGATTAGCCTTTTCGGTCTTGCTGCTGCTAAACCAGTTCAGGCTGATACCAGTGTCGCAGACATTCAAAAAAGAGGCGAACTAGTTGTCGGTGTCAAACAAGACGTTCCTAATTTTGGCTACAAAGACCCCAAGACAGGGACTTATTCTGGTATCGAAACAGACCTGGCCAAGATGATTGCAGATGAACTCAAGGTCAAGATTCGCTATGTGCCTGTTACCGCTCAAACCCGCGGTCCACTACTAGACAACGAACAGGTCGACATGGATATCGCAACCTTCACCATCACAGACGAACGTAAAAAACTCTATAACTTTACCAGTCCCTACTATACGGACGCTTCTGGCTTTTTGGTCAACAAATCTGCCAACATTAAAAGCATTGAAGATCTAAACGGCAAAACCATCGGAGTTGCCCAAGGTTCCATTACCCAACGCTTGATTACTGAACTAGGTAAAAAGAAAGGCCTAACCTTTAAATTCGTCGAACTTGGTTCCTACCCAGAATTGATTACTTCCCTTCATGCTCACCGTATTGATGCCTTTTCCGTGGACCGCTCTATCCTATCTGGCTATATCAGCAAACGGACAGAACTACTAGATGATAGTTTCAAGCCATCTGACTACGGTATCGTTACGAAAAAGTCAAACACTGAGCTAAACGACTATCTTGATACCTTGGTCACTAAATGGAGCAAGGATGGTAGTTTGCAGAAGCTCTATGACCGATACAAGCTCAAACCATCAAGCCATACCGCAGATTAAGGAGGACACACCATGACAGATTTATCATCTTGGACATCCTATTTTCAGGATTTTGGACAATTTTTCAATGGTTTCCTCTTCACCCTTGCCCTAGCGGTTGGTTCCTTTATCCTCGCCATGGTTTTGGGCATCTTCTTTGGAGCCATGTCAACCAGCAAACGCCCATTCTTGCGTGTTTTGGCTCGTATCTTTGTCGAATTTTACCAAAATACTCCCCTCTTGGTGCAGTTTGTCATCGTCTTTTATGGTTTGCCTCTTATCAGTGACCATACCATCATGATTCCCATTTATTGGACAGCCGTTCTCTGCGTGGGACTCTATCACGGCGCTTATATCGCTGAGGTTATTCGTTCAGGGATTCAGTCTATTCCTAGCGGTCAGATGGAGGCCGCCCTGTCGCAAGGTTTTACTTATATCAGTGCCATGCGCTTGATTATCTTGCCTCAGGCCTTCCGTATCATTCTCCCTCCATTGACCAACCAAATTGTTAACCTCATCAAGAATACCTCTACCGTAGCTATCATCTCTGGAGTAGACTTGATGTTTGTGACCAAGTCTTGGTCAGCTCTCAACGGAAACTACATCCCTGCATTTCTAGGTGCTGCCCTACTCTACTTTGCCCTATGCTTCCCTGTTGCTCAGTTTGGGCGCAAGATGGAGCAAGCCAATAAAAAAGCCTATTCACTTTAGGAGGTTACTATGGAATCTATTTTAGAAGTTTTGACCCCAGATAACCTAGCCTTTATCTTTAAAGGATTTGGCTTGACCCTCTATATTTCTCTGATTGCCATTGTCCTCTCTACCCTGATCGGGACGGTACTTGCGGTTATGAGAAATGGAAAAAATCCTGTTTTACGGATCATCTCCAGCATTTATATCGAGTTTGTACGTAACGTTCCCAACCTTCTCTGGATTTTCACCATCTTTTTGGTTTTCAAGATGAAGTCGACACCAGCTGGCATTACCGCCTTTACCCTCTTTACCTCAGCAGCCTTGGCTGAGATTATCCGAGGTGGCCTCAATGCCGTGGACAAGGGCCAGTACGAAGCAGGAATGTCGCAAGGATTCACTTCAGCCCAAATCCTCTACTACATCATTCTCCCACAAGCGATCCGTAAAATGCTGCCAGCCATCATTTCTCAGTTTGTAACTGTGATTAAGGATACCAGCCTTCTCTACTCTGTTATCGCTCTACAAGAACTCTTTGGCGCCAGCCAAATTCTCATGGGACGCTATTTCGAACCAGAGCAGGTCTTCAGTCTTTATATCCTGATTGCCTTGATTTACTTTATCTTTAACTTTGCCATTTCTAGCCTGTCTCATATGCTAGCAAAACGTTGGCAACAAGCCGCAGAATAAAAAAGAAATGTGAACTCAAAACAAGGGTTCACATTTTTTGCTATAAATGAAAAAGAGCAACCCAATGCTATGCAAACGTTTTACTTTTTGGTAAAATGACTTTAAAACAAAAAGCAAGGAGAAAAATCATGATCCAAGAACTTTGCAAAGAATTCTCCCAACTGGAACAAGTAGAAGCTATCGCTCTTGGTGGTTCACGTGCAGGACAAGCCTACGATCAAAACTCTGATTATGACGTTTATGTCTATCTCAACTCTCCTATTTATGAGGCGAATCGCCTAAAAATTTTGAGTAAATACTGCTCCTATATGGAAATTGGAAACCAGTTTTGGGAGTTAGAGGATGACTGCGTACTAAACAACGGTATCGAAATCGAGTTGATTTATCGTTCGATGGAGTCGTTTGAACAAGAATTGAACTCAACCATTTTTCAACACAAAGCTCAAAATGCTTATACAACTTGCATGTGGCATAATCTACTCCACAGCAAGATTCTATACGATCCGAATGGAAACTATGCTTCGCTCCAAAGAACCTACCAGATTCCCTATCCACAGGAACTCAAAAAGCATATCATTGAAAGGCAACTCCTTTTGCTAGAACAAGCCATGCCTGCCTTCTCTCACCAAATAGAAAAAGCTATCAAACGCCAAGATCTTCTCAGTATGAATCACCGCTCAAGTGAATTTTTTGCTTCCTACTTTGACTTGTTGTTTGCGCTCAATGAGCAAACCCATCCTGGTGAAAAACGGATGCTGGAGTACGCAAAGGCCCATTGTACTCTCCTCCCTAAGCAATTTGAAGAAACTATTCGCAAGTATTTCCAACTACTCTATCAACCACAACAAGGAGAACAAGCGATCGTAACCTTGCAAACTATCCTGAAGGAACTAAAAGCCATTTTGCCATAGACCAAAAAGAAAATGTGAACCTCTGTTGCTGTTCACATTTTTATTTGTCGTTGACTGTAAAATTCTAGTCTACTCATATTCAGTTGCCTATTTTTGACTCTCTCTGAAAATCTGCAACTAGGTTAGAAATTGTTCAATTGATTGACGAGCAATCATGAAGCCGTTCCAAAAACCGCACTCACAATCACTTACCCTGCTCTTTCATTACTAGTGACAATTTTTCCCTTAGGGTTACTACAAGATTTTTTAGAGATTCTAACAAGAATTACAATATGAATTTTACATATTACCATAGAACACCTCTATAGGAGAAAATCAGAGCTAAAATTAATAAAATATAGAAGGCGATAAAAAGCCATCTCATCTTCACACATAGAGCAATATATTCTCTGATAAAGGCCGATGGGATATAGTAGGCGGCTGTACGGCAACCAAGGCCATCTCCCTTCATCCCAATACGGCGAGCATAGGTACTGGTACGAAAAACATGGTAATCATTGGTCACAAAGAGAAAACGTGGACTGGTCACCAGCTTCTCTCCCATTTCTTTTGAGAAGAGAAGATTCTCATAGGTCGTCGTTGAGTCTTCCTCTAGGAGAATCGCTTCTCTCGGAATATCTGCCTCTTCCAACAAATAATTACAAATCGCCTGAGCCTCGGAAATCTTCTCATCCCCACCTTGACCACCACTTGAGATGATTTTAACATTGGGATTGAGAGACTGGTGATAAGCTTCTACTGCCTTGTCAATGCGACTCTTCAGTAAGGGAGTGACTTTTTCTCCATTCAACAAGCCTGCTCCGTGAATGATGATAAAATCATAATATTTTTTCTTAGGAATGAAAAGATACAGAATGGAATAAAGCAGAAATCCTGCAAAGGCAAAACCAAAAATCAAATACGAATAAATCAAAAAGAAAAAGATAATATTCACTAGATGATTGGTGTAAAACAAGCCCTTGGTATCGCTCACTCGAATCGCCATGATCACAAAAAAGAATAGAATCACGCAGCCTAATCCTAGAGACAAATAATTTGCCTTGGATTTTCCTTCTTTTTTCAATAACACAAATCCATTATAAATAAGGAAAAAACCACTTAGAAAAACCAAAAGAGGCAGCAGGAGAAAAATCCCTGCAAAGAAAACCATGTGCACTTCTTTCTGCCCAGCTTCGTAAAAAAGATTGGCAATAGACATATAAGAAAAAAGCAGAGACAAAAGCAAGAGAGCTGGATTCCAGAGACTACGATTGTCCCTTAAAAACGAAACGAGAAAAAGTAGGACAAAAAATCCTGTGATAAAGTACATAGTCTCCTCCTTTGATGACTACATTGTACCATAATTATAGCAATAGAAAAAGAGAACCTTAGTCCTCTTACTTAGAGAGTTTATTCTGAGCATCTGCTACAACCTGAGCCAGACTTGTCTGACGCAGTTGGTTCTCCATAGCTGCTTGAACATCGAACAACTTTTGGTCCAAGACTGCATGGATATTAGCACCAATTGGGCAATTAGGATTTGGATTGTCATGGAAACTAAAGAGCTTACCAGATTTTCCTAAACACTCTACAGCTTGGTAGACATCCAACAAACTGATATCCTTAAGGTCTTTTATTATCTCAGTTCCTCCCGTACCACGAGCAACTGAAATCAATCCTGCTTTTTTGAGTTGCGATAAAGTCTTACGGATAATGACTGGGTTGACTCCGACACTAGCCGCAAGAAAATCACTGGTTACCTTGCTGTCTGTATCCTGCATTGCAATAATAATCATCATATGAGTCGCAATTGTAAATCGGCTTGAAATTTGCATCTTCATCTCCTTTCATTGATATTTTATTCATCTTTTCCCGTATAAACATTATACCGTTTTTGGTTTTCCTGTCAAATATTATCGACTGATTACCTTTTCCATGCAAAAAGTCCTGTATCCCTCTTGGCAACCAGAGCGGTAGAGGGCATACAAAGACTTATTTTTTATGCAATTTTACGGACAATCCCTTTTGTTTTATGACTTGACCAAACCGAGCTGATAGACGCCCCAGCACCAACTAAGGTAAACACAGCTAACATAGCTAGATTATAAAAATAATTTTTTGGGAAATCACCGTTAAAGATTAATTCATTCACCGCTCGGAAAGCAAAGGCAAACTCAACCCCTAGTTTGGAAACGACTTCCATCGCCAAATCAATTTGATTCACTAGAAAGACAGTAATCACCATCCAAATAGAGGAAATTACAATCCCCTTTCGAGATATCTTTCTTCCAAGGATTTCATATCCTTTAATGGTACAAATCCCCAGAACAATCCCCGCTACCATAGCTACATAACCTAGACGAGCGATAAATAGAGCAACTGCTCCACCAATCAAGGCTCCAAGCAACGCACCAACTGCTCCAAGAAGAACATTTTCCTTTTGATTTTGATAAGAATCCACCTCAATCTGAAGATTGCTCTTCAGCAATTGATAGCTTTCCTCATTGATAAGGAAAATTGAATCACCTAATTGATAGAGACCAACAGGACCCTCCTGACCACTGTAGGCACAGACTTGGACGAAATGATGGGTTTCAAGGAAGGCAACGAGATCTGTTATGAGCGTCTGTAACTTCTCAATTGTTTTTGATTTGCGCATGGCACCTTTTACAACAAAAGAAACAAGGTACTGGTTGATAGACAAGGTCGACAAGTTTGGAAGAGATTCACTCTTAAACTCATCCCAAACCAATTCGTTTTCTTCTGAATCCGCAGGATTGCCATTCAAACTCACACTGACACAAAGTCGAAACTGATTTTTCACATCAGTTTCTTGCAGGAAAAGTAAATAGCCTGACTGCGTGCCATAAATACTACGCGAATCTTCGTCAAATTGCAAGCCCAACTCCGAGGCAATGGCGTGTAACTCTTCTGGTTTCATTATCTGTCTCCTCTTATTTTGAATATCAATTAGTATGAGATTCAAATTAGTTATATTCCGTTATTCTAACATAAATTTGAGAAGCCGTCAATTCGTATCCAGTTCGACTTATCGCGAAACAGCAGCAGTCACTAGACTATCTGATTTCTAGCTAGAAGTCCTCTTAAAACCAATCTTTCTTGTCTCTTTCCATCCAGAGTTCAACATCCTGATCATAACCTTCTTGTTCACTAATCTGACCTAACAATTCATGGTTATGAGTGTGGTGAATTCCATTTACCAAACTTTCATAGTAGACCTGGAAATAGGGGAGCTTCAAATCTTTAGCCAACTGCAATTCAGTTTCCACATCATAATCCACACGACGAAAATCAACATCAGACAAACCTGCCTCATCAAACTCTAAGATCATATACTGGGCCCGCAGGTCCTTACGCAACTTCGCATCTAGAAAGAAAGGTTGTCCAATGGAACCTGGATTAAGAATCAACTGTCCATCACTTCCATAACGAAGCAACTGTTGATGAATATGGCCATATACTGCGATAGAGGCGTGTGGATTCGTGACCAATCTATCAAAATCTTCTTGTTTTCCCGTATGAATCAATTCTCTACCCCAGTTTTTATCAGGGAGATGGTGAGTGATTCCCACCATCAAATCACCAAACTGACGATGAACTTGCATGGGTTGATTATTGAGGTCTTCGATTTCTTCAGGGCTGACCTCCTCTAAGATGTACTGACTTTGACGCAGGAGATAACGATGACTCGCTATTGTAGGATCTAACTTGCGATGCAGACCTCGCCAGAGACTATTCTCCCAATTTCCCAGAACTCTTACTGTAATAGGCAAGCTAGCTAAGAGGTCCAAGATCCTTCTACGTCCTGTCCCTGGCATCAGAATATCCCCTAAAAGCCAGTACTCATCTACCTCTGCAGCTTTAGCATCATCCAGTACAGCTTCCAAAGCTGTCGTATTTCCATGTATGTCTGAAAGAACTGCTATTTTGGTCATTCTTTCTCCTCATTCTCTTACTTCTTTTGTTAGTATTATAACAGAAAACACTCGAAAAGATCACTATCACTGATCACTGGATTAAATTGTAAGAGCTTCTAAATCGTGCTATAATATAAGTAGAGATTTCCCCTTCATTTAGGATTATGTGGTCTACAATATCTCTCAATTTTTCCAGATTGGAGGACTATTGCCATGCGGAATTATCTTAAGTATATCCCATACTACCTTGTCACTTTCTTTTTTTACTGGCCCCTCTATGAGCTCCTCTCTCTACTCATCTCTGACCCATATACACTGAAGGGACTGTACATTTATAACATCATCCTCTTCTCACCTCTGGTAACCTTTATCGTATCGCTACTTTATAGCTATCGATTTCATTTCTCACTTTGGTGGCTACTCGGTATTGGTCTGCTCTATTGCTTTACCATCATCACCTTTGGTGAGTTCATCCTACTTTACTTCCTAGCCTATGAACTCTTTGCCCTACTTGGGTTGGCTGCTGGTGTGGGGATCAAGCATGTCTTCCAGCGAGAGAAAAATAAAAAAATTATACAAAAACCTTGAAAATTCTCGCAATCATGCTATAATAATGCATAGAGACAAGTCACTTAGTCCCTTTCTACTAGAGAGTGCGTGGTTGCTGGAAACGCATAGAAAGCCTAAACTGATACTACTCTACTGACTTTTATGCAAACATAAAACGGTGGCTACGTTAAAGCCAATCAGAGGTGTCCCTCTTTTTTGAGGAACATGAATGAAGGTGGAACCACGTTGCGACGTCCTTTTAGGATGTCGTTTTTGTTTTGTCAGAAGGAGGAAGAATGATGCTTTATATGATTGGCGGATCGCCTTGCAGTGGAAAGTCAACAATTGCCTCACTTCTTGCTAGACAGTATCAACTACTTCATATCAAACTGGATGATTTGGTAGAAAAGATGATGAGTCAAGCAAGTGAAGACTCACAGCCAATTTGCCTTCTTAGGCAGGATAGAAATCCAGAACAAATCTGGATGAGAAATCCAGAAGAGATGGCAGATGAAGAATGGCGCTTTTATGAAGAGATTTTCCCTTATGTAAAATCTTACTTGATAAAGAATCAAAACAGACCTCTCTTGGTGGAGGGAGCAGGACTTTTGCCTCACTTGGTAAAGAAGCTTGAATGTCCAGCATCTTCCTATCTATGCTTGACTCCGACAGCTGATTTTCAAAAAAAGCATTATATACAGAGAGAATGGGTTCCTTATGTCTTAGAGGGTACAACCAACCCCGAGCAAGCTTTTGAAAACTGGATGCAACGAGACATTCTTTTTGCTCAAATGGTTCGTAAGGAAGCGGTGAGATTAGGCTATCCTAGCCTCGTAACAGATGGTAGTCAATCAGAGAATCAGACTGCGGAAGAAGTTGCTCGGCTCTTAAAATTGTCCAACAAAAATAGAATAAATATTTAAGGAGAAAACCATGATTAAGATTACTTTCCCAGATGGCGCTGTTCGTGAATTCGAATCTGGCGTTACAACTTTTGAAATTGCCCAATCTATCAGCAATTCCCTAGCTAAAAAAGCCTTGGCTGGTAAATTCAACGGCAAACTCATCGACACGACTCGTGCTATCACTGAAGATGGAAGCATCGAAATCGTGACACCTGATCACGAAGATGCCCTTCCAATCTTGCGCCACTCAGCTGCTCACTTGTTTGCCCAAGCAGCACGTCGCCTCTTCCCTGATATTCACTTGGGAGTTGGTCCAGCTATTGAAGACGGTTTTTACTACGATACGGACAACACAGCTGGTCAAATCTCCAACGAAGACCTTCCTCGTATCGAAGAAGAAATGAAGAAGATCGTCAAAGAAAACTTCCCATCAATCCGTGAAGAAGTCACTAAAGACGAAGCACGTGAAATCTTCAAGAACGATCCTTACAAGTTGGAATTAATCGAAGAACACTCTGAGGACGAGGGTGGTTTGACTATCTACCGTCAGGGTGAATACGTGGACCTTTGCCGTGGACCTCACGTTCCATCAACAGGCCGTATCCAAATCTTCCACCTTCTTCATGTAGCAGGTGCTTACTGGCGTGGAAATAGCGACAACGCGATGATGCAACGGATCTACGGTACAGCTTGGTTTGACAAGAAAGACTTGAAAAACTACCTTCAAATGCGTGAAGAAGCTAAAGAACGTGACCACCGTAAACTTGGTAAAGAGCTTGACCTCTTTATGATTTCACAAGAAGTTGGTCAAGGTCTACCATTCTGGTTGCCAAACGGTGCGACTATCCGTCGTGAATTGGAACGCTACATTGTCGACAAGGAGCTGGCTTCTGGCTATCAACACGTTTACACTCCACCACTTGCTTCTGTTGAGCTTTACAAGACTTCTGGTCACTGGGATCATTACCAAGAAGACATGTTCCCAAC